>CALVID010000026.1 GCA_944329355.1 uncultured Bacilli bacterium | reverse complement strand
TGTATAATAAGCAGAAATTTAGTAAAAGATATTTTTTAATATTAATTGTTGTGGCTATTGCTTTGGTTTTGGTTATTTTGGCAACTTCTTTAACAGAAAATAGAGATTTGAATCCAATTGAAAAGGTTACAAAAGATGTTGGAACAGTTGTATTAAAAGTGGTATCAGCTCCTTTTAATTTTGTACATGATCAGGTGGAAGCAATTATAGAAAAAAATAATTTATATAAAAAATATAAAGAGTTAAAGAATAAAGAAGAACAATTAGATTCGGTGATTGCTCAAAATGATAATTTACAAGAAGAGGTGAGTAAATTAAAAGAAACACTTGATTTAAATACACTTTTAAGTGATAAAGTATATTTAAATGCAACAGTTGTTTCTAGAAATATAGGTTATTGGTATAACGAAATAACAATTGATAAAGGAAGTAAAAATGGCGTTGAAAAAGGTATGGCGGTTGTTACTTCAAAAGGTTTGATTGGTCAAATTACTAAGGTAAGCAACTATTCTAGTACAGTAAAACTTCTTTCTAATGAAAACATGAATAATAAAATTAGCGTTAAGATAAAGACTGATAATGATTATGTTTATGGTTTAATTTCAATGTATGATGGTAAAACAAATACTTATACGGTTGAAGGTATTAGCGAAAATGTAGAGATTAAAAAAGGTGCAGATGTGGTAACAACAGGTATGGGAACAATTTTTCCAAGTGGTTTAATGGTTGGTAAAGTAGAAAAAGTTACAACAGATAATTTTGATTTATCAAAGGTTGTGGAAGTTAAGGCTTCTGTAGATTTTGATGATTTAGATTATGTAACTGTTTTAAAGAGGAAGACTGAATGAAAATAATAATTTTAGTTATTTCCTTTTTGTTAGAAGGAATTGTATCTAATTTTGTTCCTATGAATGGTTTTTTAATTCCACTTTTTACACTTATTAGTTTAATTATAATTTATCCTTTATTTGATGAAACAAACGAATATTATAAATATGCGTTTGTTACAGGTTTAGTATATGATTTGTTTTACACTGATACTATTTTATTTCACGCTATTATTTTTTGTTTTATAGCTTTGATTATTACGAGATTAAATTTGGTTTTAAGTGATAATTATTTGAACGTATTAGTTATTATTGCACTTTGTATTTTGATTTATAGAATAATTACTTATGTATTTTTAGTGATTGTTGGTACTGTTATGTTTGATATGGTAGACTTGTTATTTAGTGTATTAAATTCATATGTTATAAATTTGATTTATGGTTTAATTGTATTTTTTGTAGTAAAAAAATTACAAAGGAAATATAAATATAAGTTTTAATATATTGATTAATTTTGGAGAAAATAGTTTGTAATATTTTCTAGTTTTAATGTTCTAGATGCTTTAATTAAGATTAGAGTATCTTTTATTTTTTGGGATTTTAAATAATTTATGGTTTCTTGGTAATTATTGAAATGCATAGCATTTTCGTAGTTAATATGATTTGTTTTTGGACCAACAAATATTATGTTTTTATTATTTATTTCATTTAAAAGAGTAGGGATTTTTTGATGGATAATTGAGGTAAAATTTCCTAGTTCATTGATATCTCCAATGATTAATAGTTTTTTTTGTTTTTCTTTTTGAATTAATTTTAATACACCAGTTAATGATTCTAAAGATGAGTTATAGCAATCATTTATAATTGTATTGTTATTTTTATCTTTTAAAATGTTCATACGCATATTATAACTTTTAAAATTATTTAAAGCTTTGATAATGGTTGATATATCAATATTTAGGTATAGTCCAATATGAATAGCTATTAGAACATTATTTATTAAATGGGCTGGTAGATTTACGTTAATTGAATATTTTTGATTATGTAAAAATATATCAAAGGTAGACTTTGTTAGTGATGAAGTGAGATTGTAGGCTGTAAGGTCATTATTATGGTTAAAACCGCTTTTATATGCTTTTAGATCTTTTAGATATTTGTCATCACCATTTACAAATAATGGTCCTATTAAACCTTCTTTGATTTCTAATTTGGCTTTGAGAATGTTTTCTTTACTACCTAAATTACCAATGTGTGAAGTACCAATATTAGTTATGACAGCAATATTAGGGGTAACCATGTTAGATAAATATTTAATTTCATTTTTATGATTCATTCCCATTTCAATGATGGCAATTTCATCTGTTGGGTTTAGATCAAACAGTGTTAGTGGGACGCCTATATGATTGTTATAATTTTTTTTACTTTGGTGGCATTGGTATTTTTGATTTAAAATGATATATATTAATTCTCTGGTGGTTGTTTTGCCCACGCTACCGGTAATGGCAATTATTTTGGGGTTATATTTTTTTCTAATAAAAGAAGCTAAAAAACCTAAGGTTTTAGTGGTGTTTTGAACTAAAATAGTTGGAATGTTATAAGATACTTTTCGGCTGACTATGATTGAAGATGCTCCATTTTGAATAGCTTCTTGGATATATTTATGGCCATCAGTGTTGCCTACTAGGGCAATGTAACAATCTCCTTTTTGAATTTCTTTACTGTTGATTTTAAATTTATGAATTTGAGTATTTAGATTGATTTTATTGATTAAAGTTCCTTGAGTTGTCTTTAAAATATCTATAATATTCATAAAATATCACCTAAAATAATATATGTGAATGCCTATAAGTGGTTCTAAAAAGGAATAAATTAAATAAGGTATTATAGGTGATATATATGGCTAAGAAAACGATAAAGAAAGTTAGTTTGGTAAGTAAGCTGTTCAGCAAATTTTTAGTGTGCGTGGTTTTACTTTTAGGTATTTTGATAGCTCTTAAAGCCAGCCCAAGATTAAGAGAAGGATTATATAAATATGTTTTTCAAAGTCATTTTAGTTTTGCTGAGGTTAATACAATTTATGAAAAACTTTTTGGTTCTTCTTTACCTTTAACAGGAACTGATAAGACTTTATTAGTATCTTCTAGTAAAATAGAGTACGAAGACAGTAAAAAGTATAAAGATGGGGTAGAACTTCAAGTTTCTGATAATTATGTTATACCAGTTATTAAAAGTGGGATTGTAATATTTGCCGGTGAAAAAGAAGGCTATGGTAATACAGTTATTATTCAGCAAGGTGATGGTATTGAAGTTTGGTATGCGAATATAAAAGAGATAAAGGTTAGTATGTATGATTATTTAAAAACTGGAGATATTTTGGGTGAAGCTAATGGTAAAAAAATGTATTTAGTGTTTACAAAAGAAGGAAAGGTTTTGGATTATAAAAAGTATATTTAAGATTCATTTCTTTTATTATGTGGCAGCTTTTATAGCTGTGGTGACAGGTCATTTTAAAGGTTTTATATTATTCAGTATAATTATATTAGTTCATGAGTTTGGTCATGTTTTGATGGGAATTTTGTTTGGGTGGAAAATAGATAAAATAATTATTTTACCTTTTGGAGCATTAACCGTTTTTCAGGAAGATTTAAATAGAAGAATTTTTGAAGAATTTTTAATTGTAATAATGGGACCGATTTTTCAAATTGTATTTACTTGGATATTATGTGAATTTGGGGATTTTAATAGAGTTTTTGATTATAGTATGGCAATTTTATGCTTTAATTTATTACCAATTTATCCATTAGATGGTTCTAAGTTATTAAACTTATTATTAAATAAAATAGTTAGTTTTAAAAGAAGCCATGCTTTAATTATTATTAATTCTTTTTTAATTATTTTAGTTTTAATTATGATTAAAAGTTTTGATTTATTATTTGTACTGATTATATTGTTTTTGATTTTAAAACTTTTTCAGGAAGTTTGTGATCATGAAAATTTATTTAATAGATTTTTACTGGAACGTTTTTTAAAAAATTATCACTTTAAGAAAAATAAAGTTATTCATTCGTTAGATATGAGTAAGATGAAACGTGATTATAATCATTTATTTTATAATGGTAAGAGGTATATTTCAGAACAAAAAAAAAAAAAAAAAAGGTTTGACTTTAAAGGTAAAGTGTGATAAAATTTGTAAATGTGTAGATCTCCATCTACAACCGCACAAAAAAGGTTATAAAAGGACAATCCTTACCTTAATGGCGAGTCTTAGAATATAAGAAGGAGGTAGAAGTATGAAAGCAGTTATTGAAACTGGCGGAAAGCAATACTATGTTGAAGAAGGTACTGTTTTATATGTTGAAAAATTAGATGCTGAAGCTAATAGCAAAGTTACTTTTGATCATGTTTTAATGATTGGTGGTGTTTGTGGAAATCCTTATGTTAAGGGTGCGAAAGCCGAAGCTAAAGTGTTGAAACACGGAAAAAACAAAAAGATTAAAGTTTATAAATATAAACAAAAGAAAAAATATCGCCGTACACAAGGTCACCGTCAACCATATACAAAACTTGAAATTACTAAGTTGGTAGCTTAATGATAAAGGTTGATATACGAGATAATCATATTAAAATTTATGGTCATGCTATGTTTGATGAGTATGGTAAAGACATTGTGTGTGCCTCAGTTAGTTCGATCGCGATAACTACGATAAATGGAATATTGAGATTAGATAATGAGGCTATTAAATATAAACTTACGAAAGATGAATTATCGATTGAAATTTTAAAAAATAATTCAACTACAGAAAAACTTATTTTAAATATGATTAGTTTGTTAAAAGATTTAGAAAAAGATTATGGAAAAAATATACAAGTTAATGAGGAGGTGTAATTTATGCCATTATTAAAATTAAATATTCAATTATTCGCTCATAAAAAAGGACAAGGTTCTACTAAAAATGGACGTGATTCAGAGTCTAAAAGATTAGGAGCGAAAGCTGCTGATGGGGAAGTAGTAACAGGTGGATCTATTTTATATCGTCAAAGAGGTACTAAAATTTATCCAGGTATTAATGTAGGAATTGGTAAAGATGACACTTTATTTGCTAAAATTGCCGGACGTGTTAAATTTGAACGTTTAGGTCGTGATCGTAAACAAGTGAGTGTTTATCCAGAATAAGAATACTATGATACTAATAAAAAATCAGGGATTGAAATAATCTCCGATTTTTTTGTTAATTTTATTAATTGGCGTTTCATAAGTGTATTTTACATTTTTTTTAGGTAATATTATTTTATTTGGTTTTAAATTTTTATAGATATGGATAATTTTATTGTTTTTATCTGTTAAAAATACGTCAATATTAGTTTTCATGAAAAAAGTATGAATACCATTAGTTTTTAGTTTTAAAATATAGTTAAAATTAGTTTGAAACATAAGACCTTTTAACTTTCTAAAAAATGTTTTAGCTTCTTTTATTTCCATATTTTTCACCATATTTATATTATCATAATTTTGTTAATTTGTCTTTATTTGTTTGTTTTTTGCTAATGGGGTTGATTTTTGTCTAAAAAAAAATTATAATAATTTTGAGATTATAATTTTGGAGGGTGTTAGAAAAATGAATAATAAAGGTCAAGCCTTAGTTGAATATTTACTAATTATAGCGGTAGTTAGTGTAATTGTCGTTAGTTTAGTTAAATTATTAGGTGGATATCTTCAGGACTCAATGACAAAAACATCTTGCAAACTTATAGATAAAGAATATGTTGAGGGTTCTGAACCGGGCAAGGGAACTTGTCAGTAAGATAATTTATTATCTTTTTTTGTCGCCGGAGGAAAATTATGAAAGTATTGAAAAAGGAATTGTTTATTTATTGGATTTTAAATATAATTACTTTAGGATTATTTACTTTTTATATTGCTTATAAATTAAATTTATATGAAAAAGATGTGTGGTACTGTAGATGGTATTATTGGGTATTAGGTTTTGTACTAGGTATTTTCCCAGGAATTGTTATGTTGTTGGTTTTTTCGGTAAAAATTGGGTGTTTAGTCAGCGGAAAAATGAATGTTCCTGGCAAGGAAATATATATGTTACCTTATCCATGGATTATTTGTTTGGTTGTTCCTGTTCTAGGATGGACTTTATTTATTTTATTATATCTGTATGTTCATTTTGCTTATTTGTTTAAGTTTGAAGTTAGTCTTAGAAAAAACTAATTTTTTTTATTTTTGTGTTGGAGGAATTTAAATGTTGGATATGTTTAAAAAATTTGGATATGATGAAAATAGTAAAAATAAAATTTTGGAAAGTCATGCTTTGAAACGTTATTCTTTAGAGACTATAAACAAGTTGTTAAGTGATACTTTTAATTATTTTAGAAGTTTAGGATATACTGATGAACAAATAATTAAGATGACGACAAATTTGCCTTCTTTATTTAATTATTCTGATAAAGCATTGACTAGGCGTTTTGAATTATTAGAAAGATTAGGTTTTACATTGGATGAGATAATAAAAATGACTTTAATATTACCACAACTTTTGACTATTAGTAATGATTATATTTTAAATAAATATCAATTTTTAGAGAGTTTTAAGTATTCTAAAAAAAACATTCACGATATGGCTTGTTTGGTTCCTAGTATTTTTAGCAATTCAATAGATAGTTTATTACAAAAAAGAAATTTTTTTGTTTCTTTAGGTTTTACTGACGAAGAGGTTAATAAAATTACAAAGAAAATGCCTTCTATTTATAGTCATAGTGTAGAATCTTTGAATGATAATTATAATTATTTAATTAGAAAAGGATATGATCAAAAACGAATTCATCATATGATTTTAAAAACTCCAGATATTATAGTTATGAATGTGAATACTTTGGAGAGTAAAAGGAAGTTGTTTTTGGACTTAGGTTATAGTGAAGAAAATATAAATCGCATAACGGGAATAAATCCCGTCTTGTATTCTTTAGGTATTTTAAATCTTACTGATAAATTTAATTATTTTTTGAATATGGGTTATTCTAGAGAAGAAATTATTTTTATGACTGTTAAGGTTCCAGGAATTTTTAATTATTCTAAGGAAGGTTTGGATCAAAAAATTGATGTTTTAAGGCAAAATGGATTAGAGAATGAAATTTTAAGTAATCCTTCTTATTTAATGCAAGGAGTAGAACTTTCTTATTCTAGATTGTGTTTTTTTAAAGATAAAAAAATAGTTTTGGACCATAGAGCTTTTAATTATTTGGTGATGGCTAGTAAAGATTTTGAAAAACGATTTGGTATTAATAATATAGAAGTGAAGGAGAGATATCCATTTGAAAGGAAATGATATCTTTTTCTTTAGGATTTTGATTATGTGTGATATAATTAATTACAGGTGATTTGTATGGCAGAAAATCGTAGTGAACTTAGACGAAAATGTATGACGATATTATATCAAATGACAGTTTATGATAAATCTCATATGAAATATAATGTGGATGAGGTAATTTCAGAGGTTTGTCCTATCGAAAGTGAGTTTGTGAAAGAAGTTGTGTATGGGGTTTTAACTTATAAAAATGAGATAGATAATGTGGCTAATAAGTATCTAGATGGTTGGAAAATAGATAGGTTAGGAAATACTGACATAGCAATACTTCGCATGGGGTTGTTTGAACTTTTATATACCAACACACCTAGTGTAGTAGCTATTAATGAGGCAGTTGAATTAGCTAAAAAATATAGTGATGATAGTGTTAGAAAGATGATAAATGGAGTATTAGATAAAGTTTATCATGAGAAGGAAAACTAATGAATGATAAGTATCTTTCTGTCAGTGCGATTACACGTTATTTAAAAGCGAAGTTTGACAGTGATGAAAATTTACAAACGGTTTTTTTAAAAGGTGAAATTTCTAATTTTAAAGCTCATACTTCAGGACACTTTTATTTTTCTTTAAAAGATGAAACTAGTAAGATTAATGCTATTATGTTTAGAAGTAATGCTAGTAAAGTATTATTTAAACCAGTTGATGGTATGAAAGTGTTGGTTACTGGTAGAGTTAGTATATATGAAGCCATGGGTAGTTATCAGGTATATGTTGATGAAATGTTAGAAGATGGGGTTGGTAATTTATATGTTGCTTATGAGCAGTTAAAGAAGAAACTTAAAGAAGAAGGCCTTTTTGATGAAGTTCATAAAAGGGCAATTCCTAAAATCCCTCGAAAGGTCGGTATAATTACAGCTAGTACAGGGGCGGCTATTAGAGATATTATAACAACAATAAAAAGAAGGTTTCCTATTTGTGAGACAATATTATTTCCAACTTTAGTACAAGGTGAGAATGCAAAGGATGACATTGTACGAAATATTAAAAGAGCAGAGGATTATGATTTAGATGTGTTGATTGTTGGAAGAGGTGGTGGATCGATTGAAGATCTATGGCCGTTCAACGAAGAGATTGTTGCTAGAGCTATTTATGATTGTAAAATACCAGTGATTAGTGCGGTTGGTCATGAGGTCGATTTTACTATTGCTGATTTTGTGGCTGATTTAAGAGCTCCTACACCTACGGCGGCAGCTGAATTAGCTGTACCTAATATGTATGATTTAAAAAAACATATCGACCAGCTTTCTATAAGACTTAATGAAAGTATTTTTAAAAAGGTTAATTATTTAAAACTTTATTTGGATTCTGTGAAGAACTCTTTTGTAATTAAAAATCCAATGATTATGTTTGAAAATAGAAAACAGAGTTTGGATTTAATGAATAATAAACTTAATGATTTAATGCTTGGTAAGGTTGATAAATTAAAAAATGAAATGGCAAAAATGAAAAAAAGTTATGTTTTGACTAATCCTATACTGTTATATAAAGATAAAATTTTAGAAGTTAAAAATATTGCTAAAAAATTAGAACTTTTAAATCCTTTGAATATTTTAAGTAGAGGATATAGTGTTACTTATTTTCAAGACAAAGCCCTTAAAAGTGTTAAAGGTATTGAAAAGGATAATGTTTTGGATATAAAATTGGCAGATGGAATGATTAAAAGTAAAGTAATTGATGTAAAGGAGGAAAATAATGGCAAGAGAAAAGAAGTTTGAAGATAAGATTAAAGAATTAGAAGAAATTATCAATATTTTGGAAAGTGGTGAAGTATCACTTGATGAGTCAATTAAAAAATATACGAAAGCTATGCAACTTGTAAAAGAGTGTGATAGTGAACTTAAAGATATTGAAACTAAGGTTAATAAGATTGTAAGTGAGAATGGAAGCTTAGAAGATTTTGAGGTTTCGGAGTAAAGTAATTATGAAAATAGTTACTTTTTATTTTGTTCATGTTAAAAATGTGATATTATTAGTATAGGTGATGATATGAATAGAAAAGGTTTTACTTTAGCTGAGTTGCTTGGTGTGATTGCTATTTTGGGAATTATAGCATTGATTACTGTACCAGCAATTAATAGATCACTTAATAAAGGTAAGGAAGATTTATATAATACACAGATTGAGCAATTAAAAAAAGGGGCTCAAGATTATTATGCTGAGCATCTATCGGAAATGCCAGATTCAATTAATTCTGTTTCATGTAAGACAATTGATGAGTTACAAAAAGGTGGATATTTACCATTGGATGTAAAAAATCCAAAAACGGATAAAGCTTTTCCACTTACAACAGAAATTTGTGTAAAAAAAATAACCGATATGGAATTCGATTATGAAGTGCGAGATAATAATTAGAGGTGATGATATGAGTAAAAAAGGTTTTACGTTAATAGAAGTATTGGCGGTTATTGTTGTTTTAGCAGTTATTGCTTTAATAACAACACCTATTGTTTTTGATGTTATTCAAAATTCTAAAGAAAATGCTTTTAAAGAAACGGCACATGGTCTAGTAGTGGCAGCTAGTACTTATCAAGCTGAGAAGCAAGCATTACAAGAAGATACTACTTTAAATATTAATTATAAAACTAGTTCTGCGGCTGAAAAGTCAGTTTTAAAAACAAAAGGTACTTTGCCAGATGCGGGTGAGTTTGCTATCGACGATAAAGGGAAAGTAACTTTAGCTTTATGGAGTAATGACGCTCATGTTTGTGTGGTTAAATCCGCTTCTAGTAAACAGGTTATAGTGAATGAGAATATAAATAGTGCGGATGAGTGTATAATTGCTAATATAGATAAATAAGGAGCTGGGAAAATGTTGGTTAAATATGGTAAAGCTCGTATAGTAGGTTTAATAACAGTTGTTGTTATAGGTTTGATTTTATTTGTTTTAGTTAGTGGTTTGTTTAATTATGCAAATAAGCCAAAGGAAAAATTACAAAATACGAATGTTAAAGATAATGGTTTGAATTTATATTTAAAAGGTGATTATTTAACTTATGTATTAGTAAATGATGAATATAAAGATGATGGGGCTTTAAGTTATTGGAAAGGTCAAAACATTTCGGATGATATAATAACTTCTTATTATAAAAATGGTACGCAAATTAGTAACATTGATACTAAAAGCACAGGTAGTTATACTGTAAAGTATGAAATTTTATATGATGGGATATATGAAGAGATAACTAGGGTAGTGATAGTTACTGATTCTAAGAATCCTAGTTTATCGGTACCAGATGCAGTTACGATTACAAGTGATGAAGCAGTAAACTATGATGTAGAAGAAGGGGTAGTGGCTACTGATAATACAGGACAGGTCAGTTTTAAATGTGAAAATACTTTACTATCAGTGCCTGGTGATTATATTATTAAGTGTTTGGCTAGAGATGGTAATGGGAATATTACTAAAAAAAATCGTTTAATTAAAGTGGTTAGTGGTATTGAATTTGATTATAAGAAACAACTTACGATAAAATATCCAAATAATAAAAACTATACATATATGTATAGTTTAGATAATGGTGATACTTGGTTAGAAGCTAATTCTTCAGAAACGTTAGACATAAAAAAGGGTAATGTTATTGCTTTGGTTTTGGAAGATGGCGAATATAAAATGTCTAGTACTTATTATATAAAATAACGCATTTGATGCGTTATATTTTTCTATATAAACCTATAGCTTTACCCAATATTGTAACATTTTCTAAGATTATAGGATCCATAGTATCGTTTTCTGGTTGTAGGCGAAAGTGTCCTTTTTCTTTATAGAAAGTTTTAAGGGTAACTTCATTTTCATCAGTCATTGCAACAACAATTTCCCCATTTCTAGCGGTATTTCTTCTTTCTACAATGACAACATCACCATCTAAAATTCCGGCATTGATCATACTAGTTCCATCTACTTTTAAAGTAAATACTTCTTTACCTTTTGGAAGTAAATAGCTTGGTAAAGCAAAATATTCATCAGGCATTTCGATCGCTTCAATCGGAGATCCGGCAGTTATTTTACCAAGTAGTGGAACTTCAGCAACTAATTCATTTTCTGGTTCAAATTCATTTTTAACGAGAAGTTCTATAGCTCTATTTTTAGATCCTTCTTTTTTTATGAATCCTTTTTTTTCAAGATTAGCGAGATGAGCATGAATCGTAGCTGGTGATGAGATTTCTAATGCTTTGCCAATTTCCCTAACTGTTGGTGGATACCCATGTGAAACAATATAACTTTTAACATAATTTAAAACGTCTGTCTGACGGCGAGTTAATTTTTCCATAAAATTCCTCCTCAATTTACTCTAGACACATTTTAACATGTTTTTTTAAAAAAGTCAAACATTTGTTTGAAAAAAATGTTGACACGAATATTTGTTCGTGGTATGATTAATTTGTCAGAGGGAGGTATAGATATGGAATTTTTAAAATGTAAATCTGTAATTGTATTAGTAGTAATGATTTTAGGGGTTAGTTATATTGGTGCGGGTGAGAATGTAGCTGTACAAAATTGTGTTCAAGATAATGATGTTGAGGTAACAGAAAAAGCTTAAATGTTTATTAAATGCTTGCTATTTATATCTTTTTCTAGTAAAATTACTTTATAGGAGGCAGATATAATGGATTTTGGAGCATTTTTTTTAGATTTATTAAAGGTGTTAGGTGGTTTAGTTATTGGAGTAATTATTGGCTTTTTAATAGCTAAAAAAATAATGAAAAAACAACTTAAAGAAAATCCACCTATTAATGAAAAAATGATTAAGGCAATGATGTCAGGTATGGGAAGAACGCCTAGTCAAAAACAAGTTAATCAAATGATGAAATCAATGCAGAAATATATGTAAGCATTGGTTTTTGTTTGAATTGTTATAAGTTTACATAAAATGATGTTTGTGCTATAGTTAATACGTCTGATTTTAAGATTATATGAAAGGGATACAACTATTTTTATAGAAATAGTTGTTGGTATTTGATTATGGAAGAGATGATTAGATTTGTAATTTTTAATAATTTAAATGAAGTTAGTAGTGAAATACCTTTAGATGGTCTTTGCTATTATTTTGCAAATAATATAAAAGCAGATTTAGAGATGATGGAGATACCTGTTACTATGTATAATATCAATAATGGTGAAGGTTACAATCATTATTATTTGTTGGCTGATAATGATTATTTAATAGATCCTACTTATACACAATTTTTACCTAAGGCTGGTGAAAAAACTATTATGTTTGAAGATTTTCCAGCAAAGATATTAGAAAGGTCAGAAAGAGGAAAGTTAATTGTGAAAGATTTGGTGTGCGACGGATATCATAAGTTATCAGATGATGATTTAAATATTTATTTATCTGGTTTTAAATTGAAAGAAGGAAGGAAGCAAAAATGAAGATAAAATATGAGTTAATTAAAAATGATGGTAGGGCTAGATTAGGAAAATTAATAACTAATCATGGCAGTTATGATACGCCAATGTTTATGCCAGTGGGTACTTTAGCAAACGTGAAGATGTTGACACCAGAGGAATTAAAAGCTGCTGGTAGTGCGGTGATATTATCCAATACATATCATTTGTGGCTTAGACCAGGGGCTGATATTGTGGCTAAAGCTGGTGGACTTCATAAATTTATGAATTATGATGGGCCTATTTTGACTGATAGTGGTGGTTTTCAAGTGTTTTCTTTAGCTAAAAATAAAGAAAAAGATATTACTGAAGAAGGCGTTCATTTTAAAAGTCATATTGATGGTAGACCATTATTTTTAACGCCAGAGCTTTCAATGGAAATTCAAAATAAATTAGATAGTGATATTGCTATGAGTTTTGATGAATGTATTCCTTATCCGGCTACTTATGAATATGCCAAACAAAGCACCGAGAGGACACTTAGATGGGCTAAAAGAGGTAAAGAGGCTTTTAATAATGAAAATCAATCTTTATTTGGAATTGTTCAAGGTGGAGAATATTCTGATTTACGTAAGTTTAGTGCAGAGGAAACCGTTAAACTAGATTTTGATGGATATTCAATTGGTGGTACTTCGGTTGGGGAAGATAAAACAACAATGTATAAAATGATTGATGATGCAATTAAATATTTACCAGAGGATAAGCCCCGTTATTTAATGGGAGTTGGCGATCCTTTAGATTTGTTTGAGGGGGTAGAACGTGGTGTGGATATGTTTGATTGCGTTTTGCCTACTAGAATAGCTAGACATGCTAATGCTTTTACAAATCATGGAAAAATTAATTTAAGAAATGCTAAATATAGAGAAGATTTTTCACCTATAGATGATTGTGATTGTTATACATGTAAGCATTATACTAAAGCTTATATTAGACATTTATTTGTGGCTAATGAAGGATTGGGAGGAAGGTTACTGTCGATTCATAATATTAGGTTTTTAATTAGACTTATGGAAAATATGCGAGAAGCGATTAGAAAAGATTGCTTTTTAGAATATAAAAAGGAGTTTTTACAAAAATACTTAGGAGATTAAATTAAACCCCGTTTGTATATACAAACGAGGTTTTTAGATTAAGTAGTTTTGGTGTTGATGCCGAGAATACTACCAAAGATTCCAGAAATCAATAAAATTAGAAAATAGGTTAGTTTTTTAGGAGAAAATTCGCCAATAATGATTGTTATTGATATCATAATTAGTACAAAAATTAAGCTTATTTTTAATCCTTCCAGCCATCCATTTTTGGTGGCTTTTTTTCCCATTAATAACCCACCAAGAGCAATAGACATTATTGGTATTATTATTTTGCCTATGGCTAATGTTTGATAATTGATAATGTTAAAGTAATTAAAAATTGTTATTAATAATGAAAAAAGTATAAAAAATATAATTGTATATAATAAATTTTTAATAATTGTTTTTAAGTATTTCATGGTTCCTCCTTTTAATAAAGTTTATGTATAAAAAAATTAAATATGAGATAAATAATAATTGAAAGTATGAAAGAAATTTTATATAATTGATATAGTAACTAAAGGTGGTGAGTGTGATGCAAAGAAGAAAGTTGAGAAAACAAAAGCAGGTAGTTATAATTAGCTCACTTTGTTTACTTTTGTGTTTATGCGTAGGTTATGCGGCATTTGGGACACAACTTAGTATAAGAGCTACTGGTCATATTAAACAAAAGGCTGCTGAAATGTTAAAAGAAAAAGTCGTAACTAGTGGTGATGGATTATATGAAGATGAGTACGAGGAAGGAAGGTATGTTTTTAAAGGAGATAATCCTAATAATTATATAACTTTTAGTGGTGAGCTTTGGAGAATTGTTTCTGTCGAAAGTGATAATACCATTAAGATAGCCAAAGATCAATTATTACCAAATAGAAAATTTGATAGTATAGGGGCTAGAACGACAGGTTTTTGTTCGCAAGGTGAGGCACTGAAATATGGTTGTAATGTATGGTCTGCAACTAAGAATATGGTTGGTAGCCCTTCAGAATATGTTAATGGCTCATATCGTGGAGCTGTAAGTGCCGATAGTGAATTACTTACTTATTTGAATGTTGATTATTATAATTCTTTAAGTGATAATGATAAGATAGTCGCTCATAATTTTGGAATAGGACCAGTAGTACATAGAAATACTAATATGTCTGAACAAATTAACAAAGAAAATAGCTATTTATGGTATGGAAAAGTCGGCATGTTAACTCCAAGTGAATATATAAGAGCTAATACTAATAAGACTCAATGTGGAAATTATGATTTAAATACGGTTAATTATACTACTTGTCAAAAGAGTAATTATTTATTTACTTCTAGTAATTATTGGTGGACTTTGAATCCACGTGATACTTATTCTATTACAGTATGTTTTATACATACGGATGGTAGAGTTGTTTTAGATTATGTTAGTAATGTAAATGGGGTTAGGCCAGCAGTTTATTTAAAACAAAGTATTAGTTTTGATGGCGAAGGAACAGCTGGAAGTCCTTACGAATTTTCTTAA
>CALVID010000025.1 GCA_944329355.1 uncultured Bacilli bacterium | reverse complement strand
TAACTTTTCCAAATTCAAACTAAAGTTTTTAGTTGCTTCATCTTCAGCACGCTCAGTTAACTCACTTCTAATTTCTCTTTCGATAGATGGTCCAATTAACCTTTTATAACTATCTTTAATTGCATCTTCAATAACATAATTAAATGGCGCTTCTTTCTTAATGATTTTACTTTCCAAATAAGAAATAATTTTATCTTTATCTATCTCTAAACTAACAGAAATAACTTTTTCTTTTTCAGCTCTATTAATAGCCATAACTCTATAAGGTTTCGCATATTTTACTCTCTCTTCAAAATCATAATACATATCGTATACCTTATTTTCATCAATCGCATTTTTCTTTAACTTAGTTTTTAACACTCCTTCATTAAAAGTAAATCTTCTTATCCATTTTCTATAAGCAGCATTATCACTAACCCATTCAGCAATAATAAAACTAGCTCCCATAATTGCTTCTTCAGATGTCTTAACATTTTCATTTAAAAACTTTTTAGTCAAATCTTCTAAAGAAACATTTTGAACAAAAGACATAATTATTTTAGCCAAAGGTTCCAAACCATTTTTAATTGCTTCCGTTGCTTTCGTTTTTTTCTTCTCTTTAAATGGCCTATATAAATCCTCTACCTCAACTAATTTATTGGCTTTCATAATATTAACCTTAAGCTCATCGGTAAGTAACCCCTTTTCATCGATTAATCTAATGACATCTTCTTTTCTCTTAAGTAAATTAACTTCGTATTCATATACTTCATTTATTTTTCTAATTTGTTCCTCATCTAAATTTCCAGTAACTTCTTTACGGTACCTCGCAATAAAAGGAATCGTATTTCCTTCTTCTAATAATTTCAAAGTTTTCTCTACTTGAACTTCTTTAACATTTAAATCTTTACTTATGTTTTCTATTATTTCTTTATTCATAATTATCTCTACTTTCTTTCATCATTATACCGTTTTATAAATAGAATGTAAATCAAATTTAATTCTATTTACATGGAAAAAGTTAAGTGAATAACTTAACTTACAACTATTTATTCAAATATTTATTACCAACCTTACTATCAATTAAAGAAGCCTTTTTTATAACTTTAAATCCATACTTTTCTTTAAGTTCATCTACAGTTTTTTCAAGTTCATTATTATCCTCACGAACTTTCAAATCTTCAAATAACGAAACTTGATGACTCGAAGTATCAGATAACTTATCAAGCCTAACACCGACCAATCTTATTCCATCAGTAGTATTCATCTCATCTAAAATATCACAAGCTGTTTTATAAATTTCCTCCGTTAAATTAGTCGCATTCACTAACTTCTTTTGATGACTCATCCGTTTAAAAAACTTATCTTTTAAAGTAACCACAATAACCGAAGCATATTTATTTTGCTTTCTAAGTCTAATAGCCACATTTTCTGATAAAGCCAGTAAATAAGGATATAACTCTTCCCTAGATGATATATTACGATTTAAAGTCGTCTCATTCCCAATTCCTTTAGGAATAGACTCCTCACTAACTACAATATCTGAACCTCTACCATTTGCCGAATCAATCATATCTTGAGCTTGATTTTTAAAATACTTATATAAAAATTCTCTATCAGTATGAGCCAAATCATAAATTGTATTTATATTCAAATTGTGTAATTTTATAGCAGTTTTCTTACCAATTCCAAATAACTCATCAACCTGCAAAGGCCACATTTTCTTCTCTACTTCTTCTTCAAACAAAGTGTGAACTTTATAAGGTTTAGAAAAATCTGATGCCATTTTCGCACACAACTTATTATTTCCAATACCAACATTAACCGTAAACCCTAAAGTATCATATATTTCTTTTTTTAACCTATAAGCAAACTCTACTTCATCGCCATATAAATGTTTAACTGGTGTATAATCTAAAAAACACTCATCAATACTCATCTGTTCAATGTCTGGTGAATAATTACGAATCAAACTAAGCATACTATCACTCATTTTTTTATAAAAATTATAATTAGGTGGATATACTTTTAAATTAGGACATTTCTTTTTCGCACTAAATAAAGTCTCTGCTGTTACAACTCCTCTTTTTTTTGCCGGCATTGACTTAGCTAATACAATACCATGTCTAGCCTTTTCATCACCGCCTATAACAGCATAAGTTTTTCTTATATCTACTTTATTTCCATGCTTTAAATACAAAACAGCTGTCCAAGAAAGAAAAGCATTATTAACATCTATATGCATAATGATTCGTCTCATAAATAGTCGAGTAGACACATCTCGACTCCACCTTCCTTTCTTCTTAGTGAAAGGCTTGCCTCAGTGCCCTTCACAGAACCATACGTGCCCTACTAAGGGATACAGCTCTTCATATAAATTATTCAATATGTCTAATATAATCATTTCCCAATTCTTCTTTATGTCTTGCATAAAAGATTGTTTCATATATTAGGCAATATATATGCTAACCCATTCGCTTTATAACAATGTGAAACTCGCCATGTCCTATGATGATCCCGATAGATTTCTCATAATATCTTGCCTTTATCGATATTACCGATTTTGCCTGCTACTAGGTGGACAGTATCAGCATCCATTTATATATAATTTAACGAGGCCGGGTAACTTCACGCTTTCGCATTACGGCTCGAATCCTTGCTCACCCTTTGCTTAAACCTAATCTCACGATTTCGACTCCAGTGAGTCTCGCTACTGGCTCTTGGCTAAAGATTACTAGATTGGCTTCCCACCAACTATATAATAAACGCCGAACTGGCGCACCCACCTATAAGTATTATATCACGAACATTATTTCGAAAAAAGATAAAACTTATTAACAAAAAGTGATAATTTTCGTTGAATACTATGTCATTATTTGTTATACTTATATCAAGGAACATTCAGTAGTTTGGTGGTGCCACTTTTCTTTAAAAAGAAAGGAGGCAGATAAGATGGGCAAAAAAGATTTTTTAATTTTATCTTTAGTTCTTCTTGTTTTTTCTCTTATATTTCTACTTTACAAAGTATTGATATAAAGAAAACCACCTAACACATCTGTGATTAGGTGAAACCATTATTGTGGCAACATCCAACATCGCAAAACTGGATGTTCCTTTTTATTATATGAGATTTCTCTCATCCATATACATCATATCATAAATTTAACTTTATGACAATAATCTATCCTTTAATTCCACGATAATATTTTCCGTATGTAAATTCATCTCTAGGTAAAACCGAATATATTGATGTCTGTACAATACTATTAGCTAAAGTTTTTATCTGGTGACCACCTTTAACCGCATCGACCATAACCTTATAAAACCCAAGCCTCTCTGCAAATAACATATCTAAGTAAAAAGAATCGCCTATCATCATCGTATTACTTGGCTCGCATTCACTATCAAATAAACTATGTTTAACTAGCGAAAAATCACCATAAAATGGTTTCTTCGCCTTCGCAATAAACTTAACATTCAAAGCAGAAGCCACTGGTTCAACCCTTTCATAAGAAGCACTAGAATATAAAGCCGACTTCATCCCCACTTGTCTAACACAGCCAAATAAATCTTTTAAAGATTTAGTAACTTTTTTATCATCAAATGGTAATATAGTACAATCTACATCAAAAATTGCATATCTAATCCCATTTTCATATAACTTTAAATAATTTATATCATAAACACTTTTTACATATGTGTCGGGAATAATAGCTTCTAACTTCATAAAATCACCCACTAGGTCTTATAGTATACCACATACGCAAAAAACGTCAAACTGACGTTATTTATTCATTTTTCGATTAATATATTGTAAAACTGCTTCTTCTGTTTTTTTAAAATCATCATAATTGGTTTCAAACCATTTTAATTTCATTTGATTATTAAACCAAGTATATTGTCTTTTCGCATACTTTCTACTTTTACTTTTAATTAAATCGATAGCTTCTTCCAAACTAATCTTGCCATCAAAATAATCAAACAACTCTTTAGGACCAATCGGAGTCATAACCGCTTTAGATCTAATACCTAAATCATATACAGATCTAGCCTCCTCAATCAAACCTTCAGAAACCATTTTATCAACTCTTTTGTTGATCTTATAATATAAAATCTCTCTATCAGCTTTAAGACCAATAAATATAGTATCGTAAAGCAAATCAAAATCTTTAGCCTTTTCACTATAAGGCTTTCCATTGGCCTTATAATAATTAAGTGCGCTTATAACTCTAACCCGATTATTCAAATGAATATTAGTATTTGGATCAACCTCTAAAAGCATTTTATAAAGTTCATCATTACTGACACCTTCATATTCATCGTTAGCTTTTTCCTCAAACTTATAATCATATAAGGTCGCATTTATATAAAGACCTGTTCCCCCAACTAATATTGGAGTTTTTCCACGTTTTAAAATATCATCGATAATTTTGCGGGAATCTTTTTGATAATCAAACACTGTATAATCTTCTCTTAAATCTTTTTCGTTAAACAAATAATGTTTAACCCCTTCAGTATCTTGAACTTTATTAGTCGCAATATCTAAACCTTTATATATTTGCGTACTGTCCGCATTTATAATCTCACCATTTAATTGATGTGCTAAAAAAATACCTAAATCAGATTTTCCTGTCGCCGTTGGACCTGTAATTACAATCACCATATATTATCACCTTACTTTATAAGCATACTGTCGCCAAACGAAAAAAATCTATATTTTTCCTTAACTGCTTCATTATATGCCTTCATAATCTTCTCTTTTCCAGCCAATGCACTAACTAACATCACTAAAGTCGACTTAGGTAAATGAAAATTAGTAATCAAATAGTCTATTCCTTTAAACTTATATCCTGGATAAATAAAAATATCAGTCCATCCAGAACATCCTTTAAACGTACCATATAAACTCATAATTGTCTCTAAAGTTCTAGTAGATGTAGTACCGACACTAATTATTTTATGACCAGATTCTCTCGTCTTATTAAGTAAATCTGCCACCTCATCAGACATAACATAATATTCACTATGCATCTTATGCTTAGTAACATCTTCCACATTAACAGGTCTAAAAGTCCCAAGACCAACATGTAAAGTAATATAAGCCACATTAACACCTTTATTTTTTATTTTACTTAATAAATCTATAGTAAAATGCAAACCAGCTGTAGGTGCCGCTGCACTACCAATATTCTTCGCATAAACCGTTTGATATCTATCCTTGTCTTTTAATTTTTCATGAATATAAGGTGGTAAAGGCATCTCACCAAGTTCATCTAAAATTTCATATAAAATTCCCTTATATTCTAACTGAAATTTGCGTATACCTTCATCTAAAACACTAATACATCTAGCTTTTAATTTACCATCACCAAAAGAAACCACCGTTCCTTCTTTTATTCTTTTTGCCGGCTTAGTCAAACATTCCCAAACATTATTACCTTCGTCTTTTAAAAGTAAAACTTCTATTACTGCCAAAGTTTCTTCCTTAACGCCGTATAATCTAGCCGGCATTACCTTAGTATCATTTAAAACTAAAGTATCTCCTTCCTCCATATAATCGACAATATCTGTAAAACGCCTATGCTCAATTTCTCCAGTTTGCTTATCCAAAACTAAAAGACGTGATTCATCACGCTTTTCCAAAGGAGTTTGAGCAATTAATTCCTCAGGTAAATAAAAATCAAAATCATCTGTTTTCATGATAATCACCTTCTAAAATAAACTATCCTGCTTACCTTTATTTAAATATTTATAAGCTTTTTCTGTAACCATTCTACCCCTACTTGTCCTTTTAAGAAAACCATTTTGAAGTAAATAAGGTTCATATACATCTTCAATTGTAGAAGCTTCCTCACCAATACTAGAAGCTAGTGCATCAATACCAACAGGCCCACCATTAAATTTCTCAATAATTGAATTAAGTAAATTATAATCTGTAGCATCTAAACCAAAAGCATCCACTTTCAGTCTATCTAAAGCCGTTTTTGTAATATCCAAATCAATATTTCCATCACCCATAACTAAAGCAAAATCACGTACTCTTTTAAAAAGTCTATTCGCAATTCTAGGAGTTCCCCTACTTCTTTTTGCAAGTTCATAAGCCGCCTCTTCAGTTATTGGCGATTTTAAAACTCTACTCGTTCTTAAAACAATATCTTTAAGTTCATCTTCTGTATAAAAATTAAGCCTAGAAACAATACCAAATCTATCACGTAAAGGTCCAGTTAAATCACCAGCCCTAGTGGTTGCTCCTACTAAAGTAAAAGGCGGTAAATCTATTGTAATATTCCTACTTGAAGAATCAGAACCAACAATAATATCTAACTTAAAATCTTCCATTGCTGAATATAAAATTTCTTCAATAAACCTTGGAATCCTATGGATTTCATCAATAAATAAAACATCTCCAGGTTCCAAAGTAGAAAGCACAGCAGCCAAATCACCACTTTTTTCAATAGCCGGACCACTAGTTGTTTTAATATTAGTCCCCATTTCATTCGCAATAATATAAGCCATAGTTGTTTTTCCAAGACCAGGAGGACCATATAATAAAACATGATCTAAAGCCTCACCCCTCATCTTAGCTGCTTTCATAAATATATTTAAATTTTCTTTTAACTCTGCCTGCCCAATATATTCATCAATTGAATCTGGCCTAATAGAAGTTTCAAAAGTATCTTCCTCAAGTTCATCACCTGTAACTAATCTTGTCATCTAATCACCTCCTATTTTAATAGTAATTTTAAAGCTTCCTTAATTTGATCCTCTATATTCAAAGAAGCATCAACTTGTTTAACCACTTTATTAATATCCGCATTTTTATATCCCAAACTCTTTAAAGCAAGAGCAAGCTCATCACTAACCTGAATATTAACCTCTTCTTGCTTAACTAATTTGCCTTTTAAATCAAGTATGATCTGTCTAGCAACCTTATCACCAATTTTAGGAAATTTTTTCAAATACAAAATATTTTCTCTTTCAATTGCATCAATAATTCCATCAGGAGAACCTAAAGCAATCATTGGCAAAGCCATTTTAGGCCCTAAACCTTTAACAGAAGTAAGTTTTAAAAACATTTTCTTTTCCTCTAATGTCTTAAAACCATATAAAGTCATTTCATCTTCTCTAACATGTTGATACAAATAAACAGTATACTCTTTATCTATTTCAAAAGAATAAGGACTAGCTGTATATATTAAATAACCCACTCCATTATTATCCAAAACAATATAATCACTTTCTATTTCTCTAACAAAACCTTTTATATAAGCATACATAAAACCACCTATTTCATTATAACATTTTTTTTTATATTCAAAAAGAAAGTTAACCTCATTTTGTAACTTTCTACATAAATCTTTTAAATATTATTTTTAACTTTTTTCATAATAATAGTAAATGATAAAATAATTGCTAAAAGTCCTACACACAAAATAATTAAAGGTATATAAGCTGCTGTTGGTGGCACACTAACTATACTATCAGCCTTTATATCTAAATAAAATTCTTTGGAATCTTTAATCGTTTTCTTACATGGCTTTGAATATATCACATTTAAATAATCTTCATCTAAAGATAAAGTCTTATATGAAACTACTTCAATCGGTGCTTTACTTTTATATATATAATAAGTATTAATACTATCATCAATATTTATCTTTACATTAATTTGATTACTATTTACTTTATCTACTGGCACTTTTATTTTAAATTCATCATTTATATTAAACTTTGTCTTTTCGTTTCCGTTTTTATCCACAACTAAAGCATCTTCTGGTGCTTTAGTAAGTTCTACATTATATTCACTAACATCACTTCTTTGAACATTAAGTAACCCCGTTTCATAATATTTTCCATCTTCTGATTTTCTTAATTCACTATCACCATTTAAAATAACTTCATCAGTATAATTTTTCTCATATTCTTTTTGTATTTCTACTGGTTTATTAAATAAATCTAAAATTAATTTAACAGTTTCACACTGAGCATTCCAATTTCCATTCGTACAATGTTGTTCATACTCTAACTGTGTTGGCAAAAAATTCTCAATTTCTACCATTAAATTTTTATAATCCTGTTGATATGAACCTTCAGTATCTACATACCCCATTTTTACCATATAATTAATGATAGCATATCTAGTTGCCTCTTTAAATCCATCAATTTGTTTATTAGGAAAACCATTATCCAAAATATATCTTAATCCCGCATCCGCTTCTTCTTTTCGTTCTATATCCAAATGACAACCATCTCTAACACAATGAAATGACATTACATCTAACCCATAAAGTGCATAATTATCATATACATCTCCTACTCCTGTAAGTATTTCATTTGGACATACACCAGCTTCAGCTTCTACTTTTAAAAACGGACAAAATAATATTAAAATGCACATCAATATTCCAATAAACCTTTTCATAATTCATCTCCTCTACCTTTATATTATATAAATATAATAACACATTTACTAAAATAAAATCTAGTCAATTTTAAATATACATTGACAAATACCACAGTTTACAATTTTATGTTTCACAGTTCTATTTGATATCTAATTTATAAAAATTTTAATACAATTGTGATATAATTAGGACAGTAGAAAGGGTAATAAAACATGAAGCAAAAAATCCGTAAAACAAAAATTATCATTATATCAATGTATATTTTAGGACTAATTGGTTTAGGTTTAATTTCATATAACTACATTTTATCCAAAGTACATCTTACATTTGAAACCGTAAATCTACAGTTATATGGTAATAAAGAGCCAAAAGAAATAAATACAGAAAGCACCACACAGCAATACCAAAATCAAGAAAAAAATCAAACAAACACTAATGATAATGAAAACAATAATTCTACAGTTCAATTTAAAAACACATTAAACACAAATCAATATATTGCTTATCTTGAAATACCTAAAATAAACCTTAAACAAGGCTTACTAAATTTAAACGATTCTAATAATAATGTAGATAAAAATATTCAAACCATTTACCCATCTGCTTGGCCAGATAAAGAAAATAGCAACCTCATTTTAGCCTCCCATTCTGGAAATAGTCGAATCAGTTATTTTAAAAACTTATACAAATTAACTGTAAATGATAATGTATACATATATTACAAAAACATAAAATATACATATAAAATTACAAATACATATAACACACCTAAAAACGGAGAAATTCCTATATACCGTAATACCAATAAAACAACCATCACCTTGATAACCTGTACTAAAAATAATGATGAATTACAAACTGTTTATATTGGTTATTTAGAAAATAAAGAAGGTGTATCATGAAGGATTTTATTCAAACATTATTAGATATTATATCAAACTCACCAAGCTCTGTTTTATTTATTCTCGTTGGAATTGTATTTGCAACCTCAATGATAATAAATGTTAAAAACAAAAACAAAAGCAAAAAATTAATTACTGTTTTAGGATGGTTGTTTGTTATCTTTTTTATAATTATAAGATACAATTCATATTTAAATCAACTTTTTGACAACTTAATCAATAATATATTTATTCAAATATTTTTTCCTAATTTAGCTACTTATATTATTATCATTTTAACAACCAACATTATATTTCTATATTCACTTTTATCAAAAAAAATTAAAAACTTTAATAAAATTTTTAATATTATATTTTTTACCATGATCATGATTTTAATGTTATATACACTAGAACAAATAATTAGTAATCACATAAATATATATCAATTTAAAGAGGTATATTCCAATAATAATATATTAACTTTAATTCAAAGTACCACTTTATTATTTACCTTATGGATTATTATAATAATAAATAAAATAATAATTAATAATTTAATTACCAAAAGTATTCAAAACCTAAATTCAGATAATAAAGAACAACTTGTTAAAAACTCAGCAGTACAAAATGAAAATAACACCTCAAAAAATAATATACAAAATTCAAATAATGATAACGATAATGATATAGAAATACTAGATATATAAATAACTGATGTTATTCAAATCACCTATTTAAGGTGGCTTTTTTTTATAAAAATAAAAGCCAACCTAAAACTTACGGTTGACAAATTTAGAAAATATAAGACCTAAGAAAATCATATAAACAAGCACATACAAGAACATTACAATATCATTAAACATTCCTAAATCAAAAGACTTAATAATTGCTGGAATACTCTCTGGAATAAAATCAAAAAAGCCAAAAGCATTATCTTTCACAATATAAGTTTTTAGATAAGTTACAATTCTCAAAAATATATCAATCATAATAAAAGCATAAATAAAAGCATTAAAATCTTTAAAAAATACAATTATCAAAACAAGTAAAATTACAAGTACAATTACTGGTATAGTCATATTACCCCTCCTACTAACTCATCATAATATTTTGTAAAATCATGAACTCCACTATCATAAATCTCAATAGTTAAAATTCCATCATTATGTAATCCTCTAAAAGTATAATAATTACTTAAATCTATTTTATACATATAAACTCTATTAGAACTCTCATAAACATCAACAATAATATTATACTGATTTGCCAAACTTAAATCTGCTTCAACATCTATCTCATATAAATTTAAAAATCTTGAAAGTGGTACTAGATACTCTTTAGCTTCACCATTCATCATATAATCCAAATTACCTATTAAATTATTGATCATATCAACATTTATTTTTAAAACATTCAAATCAAAATTAGGTACTAAAACTGCTTTGTGCTGATTAATCAAATAAACATTATCACCATTAAAATAATAACGATTATTTTGAAAAACAAACTCTAATTTATTCTGATAATTTTCTCCCAAAAATATCATACGATCATTTTTATAAGTAAATTGATAATTAGACAAAGTATTATTAACTATTTGAACATTATTAGTTGAATTATTAGAAAGACTTCTAACAAACAAAATTAAAATTGCCATAAATATAAGCCAAAAAACAAGTGAAGTAATTGGTCTAAGCTTAGGATCAGCCCGCATTTCCTTAAACTTAATATAAGCTGGATTTTCTTTTATTTTTTTAAACATCTTATTTTAAAATCTTCCCTATTAACTCATCATGATAACCATTAATAAAATCGATTGTTTTCATTTTTTTCTTACCTTCTAATTGGATAACTGTAAAAACAACCTCACCATTACTACACTTCACCCCAAAACCATCAGGATAAATAGCTGTAATTTCTCCTGGCATAGCAAAATCATAACGTTTATCTGTTCTATAGCACTCCCATATCTTCATAATTTTATTATCAAAAACACAATATGCGCCTGGCCAAGAATTTAAACCTCTAACTTGATTAACTATTTTCCTCATTGTCTTATTAAAATCTATCTTTTCATCTTCTCTACTAATATTAAAACCATAAGTTGCCTCTGACTCATCTTGTTTAATCCTTTTATTAGTTCCGTTTATTATACTAGGTAAAGTTTCTAATAATAAATCACGACCTAATATAGATAACTTATCATGTAAACTAGAAGCCGTATCATCATCACTAATATCTATTTTTCTTTGACTAATCATATCTCCTGTATCCATGCCTTCGGCCATATACATAATAGTTACCCCAGTTTCACTATAGCCATCAATAATCGCATGATGAATAGGTGCTCCCCCACGTAATTTTGGAAGTAATGATGCATGAACATTAACACATCCAAGTTTAGGAATAAGCAATAACTCTAAAGGCAATATCTGTCCATAAGCACACGTGATAATTAAATCAGGTTCTAAAGCATTTATTTCTTGTAAAGCTTCTTTAATTTTATTAGGTTGCAAACACAAAATATTATTTTTTAAAGCCACCTCTTTAACTGGTGAAAATTTTACTTCACCATGTCTACCAACTGGTTTATCAGGTTGCGTAACTATAGCCCTGACTTTATATTTATCAATCAATCCCTCTAATACAGGAACACTAAATTCTGGAGTTCCCATAAAAATAATTACTGGATCTTTTTTAATCTCTATTTTATCAAAATCCATATCATCACCTTAATAATAATTTTACCACATTTTAAAACATTTAACTATATCTTTAATAAATTATTCTATATTCTAAGTGGATTCAAATCAATATCTACATTTATTTTATTTTTATAATGATTTTTAATAAATTTTAAACTCTCTAAAATATCTTTCGTTTTTTTAAATTTAATAATAACTTGAACATAATAAATATTATTCACCTTAGGCATACTAGCCGAAGCCGGCCCTAAAATTATATTATTCAAATTATTTTTCAAATAACTAACTATTTTAGAAGCTTCATCATAAACCTCATCATAATTTTTACCACTTACTTTAATTAAACAAAGATTATAAAAAGGAGGATATTTCAAAGTTTTTCTTATTCTCATCTCTTCATCATAAAAACTTTCATAATCATTTTCTTTCGCACACACAATACTATAATGATTCACATTAAATCCTTGAATGATTACCTCTCCCAAAAGCTTATTTCTTCCCGCTCTACCAGAAACCTGACTTAAAAGTTCAAAAGTACGCTCGCTACTTCTAAAATCAGGAATATTAAGTGAAGCATCACCATTCACAACACAAACTAAAGTAACCTTAGGAAAATCTAATCCTTTAGCTATCATCTGAGTTCCAACTAAAACATTGTATTTACCACTTTTAAACTCATCAATAATTCTCTTATGTGCCCCTTTATTTCTAGTTGTATCCTGATCCATCCGAATAACCTTAGCATTTTCAAATTCCTCTTTAAGCAAACTTTCTAATTTCTCAGTTCCCATACCTAAAGCATTAATATTTTTACTATGACATTTAGGACATTCTAATAATCTTGGAACCTTATAATCACAATAATGACACTTCATTATATTAGTTTTTTTATGATAAGTAAGTGGAATATCACAATTCGGACATTTATGAGTAAATCCACATTCTTTACAAGTAACAACTGTCGAAAAACCACGTCTATTAAGTAATACTAAAACTTGTTCATTCTTAGATATTCTATCTTGCATTTTTTCTTTAAATAACTCTGAAAAAACTCTATTTCCTTTTTTAAATTCATCTTTCATATCGACCAAATAAACCTTAGGTAAACTTTTATTAACTCTATCTTTCATAACTAAAAGCTCGTAAATTCCAGCTTTTACTCTAGTATAACTTTCAACACTAGGTGTTGCACTACCCAAAATCACCGGAATATGATAATTTTTTCCTCTTTTTAAAGCAATATCAATCGCACTATATCTAGGTGCATTTTCCTGTTTATAAGTATCAGAATGTTCCTCATCAATAATAATAATACCTAAATTAGTAAAAGGAGCAAAAATAGCACTTCTCGCACCTATCACAATTGAAACCTCCTTCCTTTCAATCTTCCGCCATTCATCATATTTTTCTCCGTTACTTAAAGCACTATGTAAAATTGCTACCACCTTGCCAAAATGTTTTTTAAAAATTTCTACAACCTGTGATGTTAAACTAATTTCTGGAACTAATAAAATTGCCTCCTTACCTTCTTTTAAAACTTTTTCAATCAACTTAATATAAACTAATGTCTTCCCACTGCCAGTAACTCCATGTAACAAATAAGGCTGAAACTTATCTAAAACCACATGTTTTAAAACATTTTCTTGTTCATTAGTTAAAGTATATTTTTTTTTCTCTTCTTTTATATCATCTAAAAGTCTATACACCTCTTTATCAAACTCTTCTAGATAACCATTTTTAATAAGCGTCTTACAAGCTGAAACAGATATTTTATTAACTTCACTTTTTAAAACATTGTTATGCTTTTTAACATAATCAAAAACCTCTTGCTGTTTAAGGGTAAAATTTCCATCTTTTACTACCCTCAAACACTTAACCTTTTTCTTATTAATTCTTGTTTTTTCTCGTGCTTTTAAAGCACTTGGTAACATAGTTTGATAAGAAATAGTTAAAGGTGATAATGTTTTCTTACTAATGTATTTTCCAAGCTCCAACATTTCTTCATTTAAAACGGGTTTATCATCAATTAATTTAATAACATCTTTAACTACATAGTCCAACTTAATTTCATCATATAATTTAACTATAAATCCTTCAATATTTCTTTTACCAAAAGGGACAAGCACCCTCATACCAACTTCAGCTTTCATATCTTTGGGAATACGATAAGTAAAAGTTTTATCGGTAGTCTTAGCAACTACCTCTACCAATACATCAGCAAGCACTATCATCACCTTCTTTATTTAATTATATCATGCGAACACTTGTTTACACAATATCCAAAAGAAAAATCACGAACCTAAAATATGTGATTTTTCCAAACAATAATTTTCCATCTCTTCATGATACATTTTATTAAATTCTATAGAAAGCTCATGTGTTTTTAAAAATAAGTTTTTCATTTCATCAGAATAACCTAAAGTACTGGTTATAGAAAGTGCAAAAGGATATTCGGTAAAATTAAGTGAAACATCATTATAATATCCACCACCTTCTACATATTCCCCATATTTATGAGCCACTTCAACATCTCCAATCTTAACATATTGCGAATTAGCCGAATTTTTCATATCATCAATTAACTTTCTAGCATTTTCCTTACCGGTTAAGTAATACTTATATACCTCTTTAATATATCCATTTCCAAGCGCCGGAGATAAAAAACCAAAATCATCAGAATATTTAATATCATATCCTAAACTAGACCAATATTCCTTAACCTTACTTCTTCCCCCAAGTTCATCTAAAAGCATTTCATAAGCAATATTATCACTATATCTAATTGCATATTCTAAAATAAGACCAAGTTTATACTTTGTACCAACAGCTGATTTTTGAATTACCCCACTGCCTCCACGTTCATATTTATCTAAATAAATAAGTTCTTTATTTAAATCGAGCTTATAATCATCAGCTTGTTTATAAGCATATAAAACTGCTGGAAGCTTTGTTACACTAGCCGCATAACTTTCTTGATTTTCTCCTTGACCAAAACTATAACCAGAATTTAAATCAGTATACATAAAATTTGCATCCAAACTACTATACAAACTAATTATTTCGTTCTTTTTATCATTTAAATTAACACTAAAATTACCTTCATCATAAGTACCACTCATACAATTTTTATATTTCTTAGTACTTTTTATAACATTACTAAACATCAAATCAAAAGTCTGACCAACTTGATTACTAAAATGACTACCTGCAAAATAAATATCACATACAACAAAAGATATAACCAAAATAATAATTAATAAAACAAATAACTTGATTCTTTTATTCTTTCTTTTTGTCATATACTTCACCATAAATAATTATACATTTAAAACCAAAATAAATATAGATGTTTTGCCCATATTTCACAAAAAACATAGTACGTTTTTACTAGATTTTAATTAAATAACATAATTACCAATCCTTAACAAACTAGTATATAAAAAAGAAATCCTATTTTTTAAGGATTGGTTGTATTATAAATAGTGTTGGTGAATAAAAAATCACTGACACTATTTTAGTATAAAAAAGACATGTAATCTGATA
>CALVID010000024.1 GCA_944329355.1 uncultured Bacilli bacterium | reverse complement strand
CTTTTAGCACCTACCTTAGGTACTTTTAAATTTATTGCATCTTCTTCACTTTTTATAATACTACCAACAACCGTTGATATAACAGGAACCTTCAAAATCATAGCTTCTAAAATCACAAGTCCAAAAGGTTCATATCTCGAACACATCAAAAAAGCATCAGAAGCTTTAACATAAGGAAATGGATTCTTTTTTCTCCCCATTATATCAATCTTATTTTCTAAATTATAATTACAAACCATAGTTTTAATTAATTCCATATCTGGACCATCACCAATAATTCTAAGTTTTACTTTATTAAGCTTATTTTCTTGATTTAACCTATCAAAAACTTTAATTAACCTATCATAACCTTTCATATTGTGTATGCGTCCTACTGAAATCAAATTTAATTCATCACCAAATGATATTTTCTCTAAATTAGCTTGCTCTTTTATTTTTTCTTCATCAATCAAATTATAAATTACCCCACAATTGGTATTAGGATATTTTCTTTGAAAACGTTCAACCACAGCATTAGATATTCCAATAATTTTATTAAATTTATTATAAGTTTTTTCAAACAACGATTTATATTTAGCCGTACAATCATACATTAAATAATCCGTATGTAACCAATGATATTTGATATCACTATTTCCATAAGCTGTAAACAAGGCACAAAAACCATCTTTAAAAGCAATTTCAACATCATAATGTTTATTTAAGCATTTATTTCTTTCTTTTTTAATTTTAAACTTAATTAAATGAGTTTTCATTAAAAAAACCAAATATACTTTTTTTAATATTTTAATAATATTTTTAGTTTTTAATACTTCCTTTATAGATAAATCAACAACTTCAAAAAAAGATGTTCCATAAATCATATTTACATTTTTAGGCAAATTAGTTAAATAGTCTCCGTTATTATGTAAAACCATAATATCTATTTTATACTTTTGAAGATTTATTTTTTTTAATATATCTTCTAGCAAAACAGATACACCACCCATCTGCCTTTCATCTACGACAAATAATATGTTTTTCAATTTATCACCTTCTAATTCATGCCGTTTTTATTAAAAATATAAACTAAACTGGCAAAAAAATTATTAAAAAATATAAAATAAATATTATTTATACATGCTTTTATGCTTTGACAATGTTTATAATAGTAATTTTTTCGGTATTTTGGGAAATTTTTTTTAACCTCTTTTTTTACGTATTTAACACCTTTCATAAATTGCTTATAATTTTTACATTTAGAAAGTCTCTTTACAAATGTATTATAGGCGTATCTTACATAAGAATATTCAAGTTCAGCAAAATACTCATCATATAAACCATTTTGTTTATAATAAACTATTAAATCATTAAAAACTTTTACAATATCATAAAGTTTTTCATTATAAGTATAAGTTATAGAACCTTCTGTTTGTACATAATTGACAAATACTGAATTAATTACTCCAATACTATTTAGCATTGGAAAAAGGCGAAAATTAAAATGAATATCTTCATACCACACATTTTCCATAAATCTAATATTCTTTAAAATTTCCCTTTTATAGATTTTATTCCATACAACTCCGGAAGAATAAGAAAAAATCATTATTTTTTTTATATCCTGTTTATTAATAGTATCTTCTTTTACCCCAGAATTTACTAGAAGATTATGATCAGGATATATAATATCTATATCGCTCACCACAACATCAAAATTACCCTGAATAGCTTTATTATAAAGTTTTTCAAGGCCATCACTTTCAGCATAGTCATCTGCATCTAAAAAGCAAATATAATCACCAGAAGCCTCATCTAACCCTAAATTTCTAGCTGCCGATTGTCCTTTATTTTTAGTATTAAAAACACGAATATTTTCTTTTTGAGAATATTTTTTTAATATTTCTTTAGTACCATCAGTACTACCATCATTAATTACAATAACTTCAATATCTTCCAAAGTTTGTTTTATTAAACTATTTAAACATCTTTCTAAAGTTTTTTCACTATTATAAGTAGGAACAATTACACTAACTTTCATTTTTTCCTCCTAATAAGAGAAATCAAGAACAAATGATTACCATAAAATAATTTACACATTACCTTATATTTCCAACTCTCTTGTTTCAAATAAATATTTTTAGACCACTTTGGAAAAGACGCCTTCATAACATCACGAACTTTTTTAATATTATTTCTTCCTTCTTTATAATCGAAAAAACGCAAATTAGCCGCATGAAGTAAATACTCGATAAAAATATATTCTATTTCCTCATAATATTCGTCAAACAAACCTCTTTGAATAAAGTCGTTTTTCATATATTCCAAAGCGTCAAAAATGTCTTCCCAACCATAATTATATTTTGTCTGATTTAGTATAGATCCGGTTCGTTGATAATAATAATACTTAGCTTCATGAAGGTAAGCAACATTTTTAGTTAAAGCACTAAGGATAGGAATGACTGCATTATCTTCAAATTTTTTGCCTTCCAAAAACTTTATTTTAGACTTCACAAAAAAAGCCTTATCGATAAGTTTACAAGTTGCCGTTGGCATAGCAGTAACATATTCTTTTTTTGTTTTTATATCAAATTTCACTAACTTGTTATAAACAATATCACCATTATCATATGCAGTATAATAATCACAATAAACAATATCTTTACCATCAGTTAAAGCTATCATTTTTTCAAAAGTATCACTTTCAATATAATCATCACCATCAAGATAAAACAGATAATTTCCTGTAGATTTATCTAAAGCGACATTTCTAGCATGTGCAAGACCACCGTTTTTCAAGTGAAATACTTTTATTCTGTTGTCTTTTAAAGCAAAATCATCACATATTTTACCGCTACCATCTGTAGAACCATCATCTATAACAATAGCTTCCCAATTATCATACGTTTGACTTATAACACTATTCAAACATCTTGCCACAAAATTCTCAATATTAAATACTGGTATAATAACACTTATTTTCATATCATCACCATCAATATAATTTTATCAAAAATCTCAAAACCTGTCTATTGAAAAACATTTAATCATTATCTATTACCTGAGTAAGTTTTTGAAGAATTTCTTTATTAAATTGCTCAGGATTAAATTTTTGAGGTTGAAAACCTCGATCTAAAAATTCCTTTAAACCTTTATAAAAACCATCTTCACTGATATCAGTTACTATTCCATACTTATCTTTAATATCAATCAATGCATCACTAACATTAGTAGTAATAATTGGTTTTCCTAAAACTTTTGCCTCTATAAAAACCACAGGATTTCCCTCCAAAAAAGAAGAAAGTACTACAGCGTCAGCTACTTTATAATAAATAAAAGGATTGCTCTTTTGACCTAAAAATTTTACTACATCATTCAAGTTGTTTTTCTGCACATAATCAGTATATAAACTATGATCAGGACCATCTCCAACCATCCATAAATCAAAATCATAACCATCATCAATTAATCTTTTAACACATTTCAACAACAATAATAAATTCTTTGCTTTTTCTTCATGACGGCTAACATTCACTAAAGTCATCTTACGTTTTTTAATAATTTTTTCCTCAGCTAATTTATTTATTCGGTTATAATCAATAAAATTGTTAAAAACATAAGATTTACCATTAAAAATAATTCCTTCTTTATTAAAGTTTTCTTTAATAGAATTAGCCACAAAAATTATTTTTTTATACTTTTGAACATTTATATATTTGGTAAATTTTTTTAAAGCTTTACCATGAAATTCTTTTGTAAAATCTCCATGTATCCAAATAGCATTATTCTTAGAAAAATGATAAGCTAATTTGGTACATGCTTTAATCGTCGTCGCATATGCGGCCGCAAAATCAAACTTGTTTTTATATTTTAACTTAAAATATTGCAGTTTAAAAAAGTTAATCGCTTTTCTAAAAATTACATTCTTACTTTCACAAATATTAAAAGTTATTATTTTAACTTGCTTGGGAATTCTATCTAAAAATATTCCCTCTTTTTTTACCAAAAACAAATAAATATTATATTTCTGATAATCTAAATTATTAAGTAGACTTACTAACGCTGTTTCAATTCCACCAACATCTAAATTATAAGCACAAAAAATTATATTTTTTTTCAAATTATCACCTATTTCTCAAAACTGGATTTTTCTGGCATTTTTTCTTCAAGTACCTCTATCAGTTCTTTTATAGCTTTATCAAAATTCAAATCAACATTTGTATCATTAATACAAACAACTGTTGATTTTTTACTTCTTATATAATCAAAAAGCTCATCATTATTTTCTTTTAAACAAAAATACTTTCCTACATCATGATGTGATTTAACGCTAAAATTTCCATTTAACATTTGCCACCAATGAACAGCCCATTGATTAACATCAAATACACTTCTAAATTTATTTTTAGATGTTCTATCAAGCATATCGTATTCTTTCTCCCACACCTCTTTAAAAGACGATTTTAAAAACGAATTAGTAGTATGAGGAATATCAAAACCACAAAAATATCGCCATCTATATAACATCAAATATCTAAGGTTACGTCTACCATATTTTAAATTAAAAACTTTAGAAAAATTATCCTTAACAAATGCACGTTTATCAAAATTTTTATTAATTAAAAATAGATCATTCAATATAATATGGTCAAAGAAATTATCACCAGCATCTTCAGTTTTAAACGTATTTTCTTTCCAAAAATCACAAGGCAACCCTTTTTTAAAAAAAAATGTCGGACTTAAAGGATTAGTTATAAACATATCATCATTAAACAAAACAAATTTTTCTTCTAATTCATCAATATGATAAATATTTAATTCTATTGTATTTGAATTAAAAGTCGGTAAATACTTACTAGGAATAAAATCCTTATGATTTACAATATTAAGTTTAGGATTAGTGGTATCCAACCACTCTGGAAGATGTCCCCAGGTAATCAAATGAATTTTATTAACCCAAGGTGTATATTTTTCAACTGCTCTAAACCAATATTTTAAAATTCCCATATCTCTATATCTATTTACCGTATCAGTAATATCTACTTTTTTTTCGGAATATCGATTTTTTTCTTCTAACCATTCTGGATCATTTCCATCTACCCATGTAATAACAAAATCAATTTTCTCATTCATTTTAACACCTCTTATAACAACTTTATCATCTTAGATAATTATACATTATTTTGAAATAAAAAAAAAGAGTTTAACTACAATGTGTATTATTGAGAAGTTTTTCTCTTTTTCAAAAATAATTCCTTAATTTGATTAAATAAAAACTCAAAAATATCGTCCTTTGAAATATATAAAATAAATGCATATACGGCAACGCCAGCAAGAACTTGCAATATATTAGTAATAAGTCCTACACCTAAAGCAAGACCAATTAATACAACAATTATTCCCATTATACTAGCGATAAACAAATACTTAAAAAACTTTTTTAAAACTCCATTAAAATTAAATGTTTTTCTAACAAAACAATACTGAATTACAAAAACAGAAAACTCAGTTAAAGATGCCGTTACAGCTGCACCTATCCCTCCTAAAGGTTTTATTAAAATGAAATTAAATAAAAGACTGATTAAACAACCGCTAATAACTGAAATAGTATACTTAGAAGTTTTTTCAAATGGAATTAAATACTGTGTTCCCAAAACATTTGTAATTGAAATAAAAACTATCGTTGGTGCAAGAAAACAAATAATATATCCAACACGTGTAAAATCCTCTGTTAAAAACCAAGGAATAAAAAACGGTGATACAGTAGCAAATCCGATTGATAAAGGTAAGGATAAAAGTAAAGCTACTTTTAATGTTTTATTGGTAAGTTTCTTTGCTTCATCATCATTTCCTTCACTTCTTATCTGTACAACTCTAGGTAACATTACTGTTCCAATTGTTGTTACAATATATAAAACCATTGTCGTAAATCTATAAGCATAATTATAAAAAGCTACTTCATTAATATCCGTATAAAGCATACCGATTAATGTACGTCCAAACACACTATATATTGTAGTAGCAATTTGTGGAATAAACAAAGCAATACTACCTTTAAAATGGGCGAAAGCTTCTTTTAAAGTTGGTCTTTTATAATTAACATAATCACTTATCTTATAAAATAACAATAAACTATTAATAACAGAAACCACAGCCATAAAAACTGTATACAAAATTAAATCATTAGCACTATGAATAAAAAACACAATTCCCAACACGGTAATCAATTTTAAAATCATATTTCTAATAGAAACTTTTTTAAAATCCTGCATCCCTGCATAAAACCAACTAATTTCAAAAGCACCAGACAAAATTAAAATACCTTGAATTATAAAAATATTTTTATAATCGAAATTAGTCAATAATATCAAAAGCATAAAAATTACAAAAGAAATCGAAACACTTATCATTTGTAATGTAAAAATTTCACTAAATTTTTTAGACACAACTTTTTTATCATTAGTTGCTGTCGCTTTAGCAATCTCTCTGTTTCCATAAATAGAAATACCAAACATTCCAAATATTATAAACCAATTCACTATTGTATAAGTATAATCATAAATACCTAAATTAGTTGATCCAAGTGTTCTTGCAAGTAATGGAGCAGTAATGATTGGTGTTAAAAAAGTCAACACCTGATATAACATATTATAAATATAATTTACAGAAACTTTATTTCTCTTCATGATATCACCTATGAATGCTCCTATATATTTTGTTTGACAAATATAAATATGTAATTTTTGAAGTTAAAGGATTAAGATACATTTTATAAGCCAACTGTTTTCTTTTTGTTTCAAACTTTAAAAATGGCATAATTTTTTTTCTTTCAATAGAACACTTTTTTAATAACTTATAAATAATTTTTCTTTTTTCCTTATACACCTTTATATCATTCAAATTAGCTAAATATATATTTATTCTAAGAAATTTCAAAAATATTCTATAATAAAAATATTCATTTTTATAACTACCCTCTTCATATTGTTTTATAACACTACTAAATACTGTATAATAATAATCTGCAATCCTAGGATTAACATCAGTCATTGTATTACCTTCTCGTTCTACTAAATAATAAGCCAAAGGCTTTTCAATACACATAACTTTTTTACTTCTCAAAACAAAAAGCATAAAAAGCAAACTATCAGTATAACTAACCTTATGAGGAAAATTTATATCTTTTGCTAAAGCAGTTCTATATAATTTAGCATGTGGACTTTCCGCTAAAAACAAAAACTTATCTAAACCATTTTCTTTAGTATAAATTTTATCAAATTCTGGTACAAAAACATTTGGGTAAGTTGAAATATTAGAAATACATTTAATCTGCCCATCTTCATAAACTTCATAGTGATTAGCCATCACTAAATCCAAATCATGCTTTAAAGCAGCATTATACAATGTTTCAATCGCCTCATCACTAATCCAATCATCAGGATCACAGATTAAAAAATAATCAGTTTTAATATTTTTTATAGCATATTCCAAAACAGAACCATATCCACCATTTTCTTTTTCAATACATTTTACTCTATCGTCTTTTGCCGCATACCTTTTAACAATATTAACACTATTATCTGGTGAACCATCACTTATAGCCCAAATTTCAACATCTTTAAAAGTTTGCTTTATTAAAGAGTCTAAACACTTTGCCACATACTTTTCTACGTTATATATTGGCACTACAATAGTTACTTTTGACATAACATACTTCCTTCCTAATTATTTGCTATATAATCTTTTAGTTTATTTAAAAAATTATCATTATTAAACACCCATTTTTTAGGCTTAAATGTCTTAACTGATTTTAAAACAGCAGCCAAGTCATCATCTTCATACAATTTTAATATATATCCTTTTTGACAAAAATTGTCGACAATTTGCATTTGATGATCATTAGTATGTTCCTTATATTTGGCAAGTCTAGGTACAGCGATTATTTTTTTATTTGCTCTAAAACCTGTCAATATACTACCAACACCACCATGAGTAATTAAAATATCACATTTTTTTATTAATTTATCAAATTCTTCATTATCAATATAATCAAATATTTCCATATTATTAGAATGATATTTTGTATACCCTGCTTGCACAATTACTTTTTCTTTAATGTTACCATTATCAATTTGCTCTTGAATTAAATCCAATAATCTACTAAAACTTTTATCTTGTGTACCTAATGTTACAAAAATCATAATTTTCTAAAACAAACTTCCCCAATATTTGGCGTTAGGATAAAGTTTTAGCATATCTTCCCATTGGACTAAAAATAAATCAGCAAATTTATAAACGCATTTTCCAGTAATTGTCTTAGTATTCATATTAGCAAATGTTTCAATAAATATGATTTTACTTCGAAATATTTTCCCAATACAGCACATAGGACCAGCAATATGTGCTCCAGTAGTTACTATATATTTTGGCCTAAATTTAAGAAATATAAAAAGTTCAATCCAACAGTTAAAAAAAAGTTTAAAAATATATGACAATTTATGATCTTTAGTACCATAAATAACATAATTAATTTTTTTTCCATATTCCTTCTTTAAAGATAAATTTACCGGTGTTTTTTCCGTAACGAGATGATAGTCATACTCGTTAAAAAGTGGTTTTAACTGCATAAGTTCAGTTAAATGCCCACCTGTACTAGCGATAAATAAAACTTTCTTTTTACCTTTCACATTTATCACCTTATTTCTCATACTTTAAAAACTATTATTTTTTAATTTTTCAAATAAATCTAATGCTTCATTAATAACTAAATCCATATTAAAATATTTGTATTGAGCTAATCTTCCAATTAAATAAAAATTATTTATTTTATTAGCTTTTTCTAAATATTTATTATATAAACTCATATTAGCATCATTAACTATTGGATAGTATGGAATGTTACCTTTATCTTTATCATAATTACATGGATATTCTCTCATAATAGTTGTTTTATATGTTTTAGCATTCTCCATAGTCATATGTTTAAATTCAGTAATTCTTGTAAATTTATCTTCTTTAGTTGGATAATTTACCGTTCCCACTTCTTGAAAATATTCTTTATTAATAGTTTCAAATTCAAAATCTAACGATCTATAAGGTAAAGCTCCATATTCATAATTAAAAAATTCATCCAGTGCCCCAGTATAAATAACTTTTCCTTTAAATTCTTCATTTTCAAAATAAATTTTATTATCTATAACTTTTAAAACTTCTTTTGAATCTGTCATTAATCTTATCTCTATATTATTACTATTTAACATATTTTCAAATATTTTAGTATATCCATCCTTAGGCATAAACTGATATGTATCTTGAAAATATCTATCATCTTTAGAAATAAACACTGGTACCCTATTTGTAACGTTTGGATCTATTTCATCAGGTGTCTGACCCCACTGTTTCATAGTATAATACAAAAATACATTTTCATATATATATTCAGCAAGCTCATTAATATCTTTGTCTGGATATTTTCTAAGTTCCAATATTGGTATTTTCTTTTCCAAACCAAATTCTTTTACTAAAATATTTATTAATTTATCGGCTTTTTCTTTATCAAAACTTTTTTCAATTGAAGTAATATTAAAAGGAATTGGAACAATCTTTCCATTTACCTTCCCTAAAACTCTATGTTCATAAAAAAACCATTCCCCAAATTCTTTCACATAATTATAAACATTTTCCAAATTAGTATGAAATAAATGTGGTCCATATTTATGAACCAATATACCATTTTCATCAGTATAATCATACATATTTCCACCAATAGAATCTCTTTTATCGATAACTAAAACCTTTTTATTTAATACATTCGCAAGTCTCTCAGCAATAGTTGCTCCAGCAAAACCAGCACCTACCACAATATAGTCAAAATTCATTATTACCAACCTTTCAAAAATGTAATATCCTGTCCTATTCATTATAACATATATACAAAAATAAAAGCAAATAATTATTATGTCGTTATTTGCTATTTAATTTAGCTTTTTCAGTTTCTTGGACAATATATATAGGTCTTTTTTTTACTTCTAAATATGTTTTAGACAAATACTGACCTATAATACCAAGGCAAAGTAACTGTACTCCACCAATAAAAAACATAATACAAACCATACTTGGCCATCCACTAGTTGGATCACCAAAAGCAAGTGTCCTTATAATTATAAAAATAATGATGAAAAAAGATACAATACAAAACAATATTCCCATAATAGATGCTATAGAAAGTGGTAATGTAGAAAAAGCTACAATACTGTCTAATGAATATAAAAATAGTTTCCAAAAAGACCATTTAGTCTCTCCTGCTACCCTAGGAGTATTCTCATATTCAAGCCATTTGGTTTTAAAACCAACCCAAGAAAAAATTCCTTTAGAAAAACGATTATATTCCTTAATCTCCAGCACAGCATTAACCATTTTTCTAGTCATAAGTCTATAATCTCTAGCTCCATCTACAATTTCCGTTTTAGAAATTTTATTGATCATTTTATAATAAATTCTTGCAAAAACACTTCTAATTACAGGTTCACCTTTTCTAGTAACCCTTCTAGTTGCTACACTATCAAACTTACCAGATTCTAATGTCTCATACATTTCTTTTAACAAAAATGGCGGATCTTGTAAATCAACATCCATAATAGCTATATAATCACCAGTTGAAGCCTCAAGTCCTGCATACATAGCTGCTTCTTTACCAAAGTTACGAGAAAACGATATATATCTCACATCATCATTTTGTGCAAGCTCTCTCATCAACTTCAATGTGTTATCAGTAGAACCATCATCTACAAAAATTATCTCAAAAACTACATTTACAAAATCTTTTTTTATCTTTTGGATTTCATTATAAAATAATTTAATTACCTCTTGCTCGTTACGGCATGGAACTACCAAAGTTATTTTCTTCATAATCCACTTCTCTTCCTATTCGACAATATTATAACATTTATAAATTGATTTTCCAATCACATAATAATTCACTAATTTCATAATATTTTTAGTCTAAAAATGTTATACTCTTATTATCGAAAGAAAAATATAGTCTAAACTTAATAGATTTAATCCAATACTTACTGTATCAATAATCTAAATTTTAATATTTTTTCTTCTTCATTAATACATATTTAGTTTGTCAAGTATAAGTAAAACTATAATTAAAAAAGCTTTAAACCATATTATCTACAACCTTTTTAATGTATAATTATTATAGGTGATAATATGGAAAACAAAAATTTAAATAACACATCTTATACATCAAGAACTGAAAGAAAAAAATTTGAAGAAGATTTAAAAAAAGTTCAAACCGAAAAAGAAAAAGAATTAGAAAATAAAAGAAATGAATTAAAAAGTATTATTTTTGATGATAACAAAAAAAATATATACAAAAAGCCTCATAAAAAAAATCAAAATATTGAAAACGATTTTAAAAAACCTAAACTTGCAAACACATTTTTATCTATAACATATGTATCTGCAATTGCTTTATTCATTTTTCTAATATTAGATTCAAGTAATCGCATAGATCAAATCTACCAAATAATAAATGCATTTTTAATTCTCATAATCGTAACTTGTTTCTTAATAAGTTTTAAAAAATCTTTTTTCAAAAACAAATCAGTTCCAACTACCATAACTGCAATATTAGTATTAGGTACAATTGCTTTTAATGGTTTATATATGACAAATATAATTAATCTTCCAACGCAAAGTTTTTTACCAGATTTTGAAAGCGAAAATTTAACAAAAGCTATAAATTGGACTGAACAAAACAATGTCAAAACTGATCAAAACTTTGAATATAGTGATACTACTAAAAAATATAGTGTCATTAGCCAAAGCAAGAAACCAGAAACATTAACTAAAAACATCAAACAAGTTGACTTTGTAGTATCAAATGGTCCAGATTATAATAAAGAAATAATCTTAGCTGATATGACTAATTGGAATGTAGATGATGTATTAAAATTTATAGAAGATAACTTTTTAAGTGAAATAACTATCAACTTTGAAGAAAATGAAAATATCAAAAAAGATACCGTAATTTCTCAAAGTAAAACCGGAACAATTAAAAGAAATGAACCAATAATTTTTACAGTATCATTAGGCGATAAAGATGCTCTATCACCTATTAAATTAAAAGATTTAAAAAATCAAAGTTTGTTGAATGCCGAAGTATATTTAGGAAGAAATGGTATTTTATATAAATTAAAATATGAATTTTCAGACACCATAGAAAAAGGATATGTAATAAATAGTAATCCTAAAAAAGGAACAACAGTTAAACCGGATGAAATAGTTACTTTAACAATTTCTAAAGGTAAAGAAATAAAAGTTCCTAATTTAAAAAATAAAACTATGTCTTACGTTACTAAATGGATGGTTGAAAATAATTTGCAAATAAATTATAAAGATAAATATGACAGTAAAATAAAATCAGGAAGAGTAATTGAAAGTAATTATAAAGAAGGAGATATTATTGAAGAAGGAACCACCGTTGATATTACTTTTTCTAAAGGTCCACTTATCATGAAAAAATTTGATAATATTAATGATTTTAAATCATGGGCTGATACTAATGGAATCAAGTATGAAATTAAAGAAGAATTTAATGATGAATTTGAAAAAGATAAAATAATTAAAACATCTATAGAAGAAGGGAAAAATATCAACTTAGAAAACACTATTACAGTATATGTTTCAAAAGGAAAGGCTGTAACTGTTCCAAATTTCAACGGAATGACTAAATCAGAAGTTCAAAAAGAATGTAATAATATAGGAATAACATGTACATTTAATGAAGAATATTCAACTAAATCTTCTGGTAAAGTTATTCGTCAAAGCATTGCCGAAGGAACACAAATTTCTAAAGGTGATAATATTGTTATAACTATATCAACAAACAAAAAAACCACTAGTAATTCAAATAAAACAGCTACTTCTAGTTCATCTTCTAGACCATCTAATGGAAATTCATCAAATAATTCAAGCTCAACAAGCGGAAATACAAGTAGACCAACAACCCCTTCTACCCCACCAAAAACATTCAATAACATATATGTTCAATCAGACTGGGTTAATAAAGAAGCAAATCCAACAGGAAATTGTAACAAAATAAAAACCGAAATTCAAAAACAAACATCAACAAAAGTTAACATTACATGTTCATATACAGCATCAGCAGAAGGACGTGGAACAGGAAAGCTTCATGAAGATTCTCCTTATCAAGCAAACAAAAGTTACTCCTTTACTGAAGGAAAAACATATACATTTATCATAGTAACATAGCCTTGATTAAAAAAATAAAATTTGATACAATAAAAAAGAACTAACGAAGTCCTTGAGCAATTATAGCTCTATGGGGGGAGTTAGTTTTTTATTATACACAAAGATACAAAATACTTACCAACATATAATGTTTCATCCGCTATAACATTATTTGGAACTTCGTATCCTAAAATTTTAAACCATAAATATGCATTCTCATTATAGTAAATAATTTTGCCAGCATCAAATAATCTTCGTATAAATTTTTCACAATTATCTCTACCATAAATACTTGTAATTTTATAAACAGGATTTTCATTTACCATTTTTTCTAAATTTAAAGCAACCATAATAGGTCTATCTTTAAAATCCCACTGACCAATAAATAAAACAATAGAATCATCACGTGTTAAAGACGAAGCAATTAATAAATTATTTTCAATCTGCTGCTTTAATAAAATCAAATCTTCCTTAGGAATTCCATGCTTTAAAAATATCTTTTTCAAAGTACTATAATTTACAACTATTGGAACTTTATCAAAGCCATATTTAACCAAAATTCCACTACTATCTATTAATATTGGCTTACTTTTAGTATTTAAATCAATTTCATTCATAGAAAAATTATAACATTTTCAAAAGAAAAAAGCTAGTTATTCAATAACTAACTCTAATCTTATTCTCTGATTATTATTTCTTTTTAAAGATACTTTTTTGCCATCAAATTCTGAAGTATCAGATAAATCGGAATATGCTGAATCAGCAAGTTCACTATAATCATCAACATCTCCTACTTTAGTTCTTATATAAATAATATAAGTACCTTTAGTTAAAGAAGAAATATCAATATCAGAATCAAACCAAGCTCTTGTCATATCGTTTCCTGTAGCTGATGTAACTTTATATGGTCCATCTGTAATAGAGCCAATATCTTCTCTATAAGAAATTTTATGTGTTTTTTTATTCTCAAAAATTACTTCTCTTTCAACATTATCAGATGCTTTATAATTTGTTTTTAGTGCATAAGATGTACCAGATAAATTTAAATTATCACCGTCTAAATCATAGCTAAATAAATCGCTATAAATTCCTGACCACACAGGTGTTGTGTTATAACTAATCAAGCCATCACTTCTAACAAATAATTCCAAATCAACATTAGGCAATGTTTTATTTTCACGAACCATATATCCTCTACCAGATATTCCTTCGTGTTTTCTTTCAATATTATCATTGTATTCTACATTTGAAACAATATTTTCACTATAGTAATCCTCTCCAGAAGCTTTGACATACATTGTATAATCACCATCTTCAATTTTACTTAAATCAATATCACCAGTAAACCAAGAACCACTATAATCATTAAAGCTGCCATCATTAGCTACAAAAGGAACATTTTCAAGCCAACGATTTAAATCATAAGTAAATTTTGCATTAGTATTTTGATTTTTTAAAATCAACTCATAATTTATTTCATCATCTTTACCGTTAGAAATACCTTTAATTATCTCAAAACCACTTATTTTTAAAGTATCATCTTTAAATGAAATTTCCTCAATATGAAACCAACCATCTTTCTCTATTAATACTTTTTCACTAACTGTAACAATAATAGTTTTAGTAATGGTTTGACCATATGAATCAGTAACTTCATATGTTACTTCATATTTTCCTAAAGTATCAGTTTTAACATCATTTTTTAACACTCTGATATCAGTAATAGTTCCATCTTCATTATCATATGCACTAACGCCTTCTAATGGATCAAATTCCTTATTAATAGTTACTGTTTTATCAGAAGCATTAATTACAGGAAGTTGGTTTACAATAACCTTAACAGTAATAGTTTTTTCAGTTTTCTGACCATTTTTATCAGTAACTGTATAAGTTACTTTGTAATCCCCTACTTCTTTTGTATTAACTGTACCTTTATATTCAATATCTTTAATTTCTCCATCTTCTGCATCATATGCTGTAACGCCTTCTAATGGATCAAATTCACTATTTAAATATACCTCTTTATCTGAAACATTTATAACAGGCTTTTCATTAGGGATAACCTTAACTTTTATCGCTTTACTCGCTTCTTTACCTTTAGCATCTTTTACTTTATAAGTAACCTCATATGTATCGGCAACATCAGTATTAACAGTTTTATCATAAGTAATACTATCAGTTAAATCAGTACCGTCATATGCCTTAGCACTTACACCTTCCATATAATCAAATTCTTCAAATTGTTTAACTTCCCTATCTACCGCTGTAATAGTTGGAAGATTTGCAGATACAACCTTTACTGTAATAGTTTTACTAGCATGAAAATTACTATTAT
>CALVID010000023.1 GCA_944329355.1 uncultured Bacilli bacterium | reverse complement strand
ATAATAAAATAATATAAGTTATTTTTTATTTACAAACATTATTTATAATACAACAAAAACTACTAAATGTAGTTTTTTTCTTTTTTTTTTGATATAATCTTTTTAGAAAGTAGTTGGTTTTATGAAAAAATTTATTAATGAATTCAAAACATTTGCTTTAAAAGGCAATATGATCGATATGGCTGTTGGTATTGTTATTGGAACGGCTTTTTCTGGACTTGTTACATCACTTACAGATAATTTTATTAATCCTATTTTAAATGTTATTACCGGTGGTGTTCGTTATAATTGGCAAGATATGGCTGGATTTATTTCGTCATTTTTGTCAGCTTTAGTTAATTTTTTTATTATGGCTTTGGTACTTTTTTGTATAGTAAAAGCAGTTAATAAAGTGAAAAGTTTTGGAACAAAAAAGAAGGAAACGGCAGTAATCAAGAAATGTCCTTATTGTCAAAGTGAGATAGATATAAAAGCTACTAGATGTCCTTATTGTACGTCAATGATAGATGAGTAGTTATAGGTGAAATTATGAAAATAACGTTTGATTATAAATTAGATGGAATCGTTTATAAGGTTTTAGTGGTAAAAAAAAACAATAAAAACACTTATATTAAAATAAAAGATGATTTAACTATATATGTAACAACAAATTATTTAACTAGTAAAAGGGAAGTAAAAATTATTTTAGATAATGAAAAAGATTTTTTAAGAAATGCTTTGTCAAGAACTAGGAAAAAAATGGAAAAAGAGGAGCTTTTTTATTATCTTGGTAAAAAATATGATATAATATTAGTACCATTTGAAAATATCGAATTTAGTGAAGGTAAAATTTTTGTAAAGGATAAGAAAACTTTAGAAAAGTGGTTAAAAAAAGAAACAAAACGTATTTTTGAGGAGCGTTTAGAATATAATTATAATTTGTTTGATGAAGATATACCTTTTCCTAAATTAAAAATTAGGAGTATGAAAACAAGATGGGGAGTTTGTAATAAAAGAGATAATTCAGTTACTTTAAACTCTAAATTGATTAAGTTTTCTATTCATGAAATTGATTATGTAATTATTCATGAACTTTCTCATTTTATACATTTTGATCATTCGAGAGAGTTTTGGGAAACGGTAAGAATTCATATGCCTGATTATAAAAAATCTGTAGCTGTTTTAAAAGAATGAGGTGGTTAGGTGAAAGTTAAGTTTTTAAGTTTTGTGATGCTTGGTTTATTGTTATTTAATGTAATAATTTCTACAGGTTATGCGAAAGAAAAAACTTTAAATGAGTTAGAAGCTGAGGCTAAAGCTAATAGGGAAGCTTATAATAAAGCTAAAAGTCAAAAGGCTTTAACTGAAGAGGAAAAAGCACGTGCGACCAGTGAAAAAGCTAGCGTTCAAGCACAGATTTCTCAGATTGAGAAAGAATTACAGCAAATTGATAAAGATATAGAACGCATCCAGAAAGATATTGATAAAAAGGATGCTCAAATGAAAGATATTATGAGTTTTGTTCAGGTAACTAATGGTAATTCAAATTATTTAGAGTATATTTTTGGAGCTACTGATTTTACGGATTTTATTTACCGTATTTCAGTTGCTGAACAACTTGGCGATTATAATGAAGAACTTATCGAAGAGTATAATGCTGATGTTAAAAAATTGGATAAAAAACAAGATGAATTAAATACGAAGAATTCAGAACTTGCTAAAAAGGAGCAAGAACTTACAGTTTTAGAGGCACAGCTTAATAAGGAAATTGAGACTTTACAATCTGGTATGGTTAGTAAAGATCAAGCATATAAGACACAAATTAAATTAATTCAAAGTATGAAAGCAAGAGGATGTAAGGGTTCGGATACAGCTACTTCTTGTCAAAATAGACTTAATAGTAGTGGTGGTAGTTTGGTTAGTGTTAATGGAACTTATATGCCAATTGCTAAAGGATATGTTACAAGTGATTATGGTTATCGTTCATATGGCGGTGGTGAATTTCATACTGGAATAGATTTTTCACGTAGTGTTGCTGGTGATGCTGTTTATCCAATTGCTGATGGTGAAGTTATTTTACTTGATTATAATAGAAGTTGTGGAAATCATATTGTATATGTAAAACATAATATTGGTGGTCATTCTTACATTACTTCTTATTGGCATTTATCTAGTTGGTCTGTCAGTGTTGGCCAAAAAGTATCTTATACAACAAGAATTGGTTCAATGGCTGGACGTAATACAGGTGATGCTTGTTCTGGAGGAATACATGTACATTTGAATTTATTTGATAATGCTAATAGTCAATGGGAAAATAGAGTGGCCCGTGGTGGAAATCCAAATAGTGGACGAATTAATCCAAGAACGGTAGTTCCTCAAACACCAAAGAAAGGTGGATATTTTAGTCATAGGTAAGAGGATATTTCCTCTTTTTTTGACATTTTAGGGTTTTGGTTTTTGTTATATTGTTAAATGGTGATATAATGAAAGTAAAAGTTTTTGACGAAGGTCATGAAAAAGATTTAGAAGAGGTAATTAATCAGTTTATTTTAGATGAAGAGCCTGAAATAATAGATATTAAGTTTTCAACTGCAGTGGCAGTTTCTGAGGAACAAATTTTTTGTTTTTCAGCATTAATTGTTTATAGGTAGGTGTTTGTATGAAGAGAACTGGATTTTTAGCTGGAGCGGCAATATCAGTTTTAGGAATTGTTATTTGCAAAGTTATTGGTCTTGTTTATGTTATACCTTTTTATGCTATTATTGGTACTCAAGGTGGAGCTTTATATAGTTATGCATATTCAATTTATAATGTGTTTTTGAATTTGGCCACTTCTGGTATTCCAGTTGCTATGAGTAAAGTAGTAAGTGAATATAACGAAATGAAATTTTATAATACCAAAGAAAGGGTATTTAAAGTTGGATTGAGAGTAATTTCAATTTTATGTGTTATTTCATTTTTAGTATTGTTTATTTTCGCACCTACTTTGGCTAATATGATTATTGGCGGAGTTGAAGGTGGAAATACCACAGAAGATGTGGCTATGGTTATTAGAGTTATTTCTACAGCTGTTTTAGTAGTTCCTTTTTTAAGTGTGTCTAAAGGTTATTTACAAGGACATAAAATTATGCAAGTGTCTTCTATTGCTGATATATTAGAACAACTTGCAAGGGTTGTGGTTATTTTAGCTGGTAGTTTTTTAACTTTAAAAGTATTTCATCTTTCTTTAAATACAGCTGTTGGTGTGGCTGTTTTTGGTGCTACGGCGGGGGCTTTGGTCGCATATTTTTATGTTTATTCTAAAATTAGAAAAAGTAAGGATTTAAAAAGAAATGAAAAGCCAATTTATGAAGAGAGAAAAATAACTAATAAGGATTTAGTTAGAAAGATTTTATTTTATGCTATGCCGTTTGTAGCAATTTCACTTTTACAATCAGTTTATGTTATGGTAGATGTTTTTACGGTTGTTAAAGGTTTAGTTGGTTTAGGGTATACGACAGTTATAAGTGAAAATGTGGTTAGTGTTTTACAAACTTGGGGTTCTAAACTTAATATGATAGTTATGTCTATTTCTACAGGTATTATTACTAGTTTAATTCCAACTATTGCTTCAGCATGGGCAGTTCGCAATATGAAAGAGGTCAATGGTAAAATAACTCAAGCTTTACAAACTTTATTTTTAGTTACTATTCCACTTTCAGTTGGTATTAGTTTTATGTCATCAGCTGTTTGGACTGTGTTTTATGGATATGATGAGCTTAATAGTTCGATTTTTAAATTACTAATTTTATCACAGATACCACTTTCTGTTTGTTCGGTTATGGTGAATACTAATCAAACTATGAATAATACAAGGGCTACGGTTACTGCTTTAGGTGGTTCTTTAGTCTTTAAGATTTTACTTAATGTACCATTTATGCATTTGTTTGATTTTTTGGGTTTAGAAGCATATTATGCGACGATTAGTTTAAATATGTGTATTGATACTATCGCTTCTATTTATTTGCTTAAAAGGGTAAAAAAAGAAACAAACATTAGTTATTTAAAGATGATAAGGACATTAATTAAAGTTATTATGTGTACACTTATTATGGTACTTGGTCTTTCAATTTTAAATTTGTTTATTCCTAATTATTCTGTATCTAGAATAGGATCAATTTTATATATTATACTATATGGTATTATTGGGGTTTTGATTTATTTCTTTATGGCTTATAAATCAAATACGATTGCTGATATTGTGGGTAAAGAATTTGTTAATAAGATAATTTCTAAATTTAAGATGTTAAAAAAATTCAAAAAAACGGCATAATATGGTAAAATGTTGATAGAAATGAGGTGGGAGTTTGGAACAATTATCGCTTTTAGATAAATTTAAAGTGCTTTTTGATAATATTTTTGAACACCCACTTTTTATTGTTTTATTGTTAGTACCAGCTATTATATATTTACTTCAGAAAAAACATGGTAAAAAAGCTTTTGTAGTGGTTTATTTGTTAGTGATTATTTTTGTTTTATATATCGGTGGAGAAGTAATATTTGAGCTTTTTGATAATTTGATGAATGGTTTATTTATGACCCTTTATTTTCCTAATTTTATTACGTTATTTGTGGTGGTAGTTGCGTGTTCAATTATTGCTTTATTTAGCTTTTTCAGTAAAAAAATGTTTAAGATTAATAAGATTATAAATATTACTGGTTTTGCAATTATTCAGATGCTGTTTGTATTGACTTTAACGGCAGTTAGATCAAATAATATTAATATTTATGCGGATAATGCTTTATATTCAAATAGTGATGTTTTAACACTTATGCAATTATTAATTGGAACATTTACTTTGCAGGTAGTAGCTATATTCATTATTAATGGTATTAATAAAGTTACAGATATCTTAGATAAAAGAAGTACTCCTTTAGGACAGGATATATCTGAGGAAATTAATCATTTAGAAAAAACTAAAAGGAATAATTTGAATTTAATAAAAAATATTAAGATAGATAATACTAAAGTTGGATATATTAATGTAGCTGATAAAGCTAACACTAGTAAACCTAAATTAAAACCATTCACATTTGATGTAGAAAAATTAGAATCCATTACTTTAAATGTACCAGAAGAGGTTAGTTTTACAAAAATGTTTGGGCCAACTATTTTAGAAGATGATAAAACAACAGATGATAAGTTAATCGTTAGTCTTGATAGCTCTTCACTTAGAAAAAGATTTGATAAAGCTCTAAAAAATGTGAAAAATTCTTTAGAAAATAAAACTTTTACTAAGAAAAAAATATTACTTCCTAAAGAAAAGAGCGAGCCGATTATTTTACCTAAGAAGAAACCTAATTTGCTAAAACCAATGAATGAGATTGATACTTCTTTAGAGAATAATTTAAAGAAAAAAGATAAAGTTAGAATTATTTCAGGTAAGGCAGTTAAACCTGTAAGAAAATTTGTCGTGGAAAAGAAGCCTGATTTGATGAGATCTGATGAAGTATATGATAGTTCTATTAAAGTGATGGGCGAAGTATCTAGACCTAAATTGGTTAGAAAAAAAAGTTCTGTGTCAAGGAAAAGTGTGGATTTAGTTGACAATTTAAATATTTTAGATATTCAGTCAACTTTGGATACAGTTGTAAAATTTACTCTTATGAAGGGAGTAAATCTTAAGGTTATTTCTAATGATGTGGTGGCAGTAGAAAATTTGAAGATACCTGATTTTAATAAGTTAATTCAAGTTTTTGAACATTTTAAATTATATAAGAAAGTTTGAGCTTTCTTTTTTTGTGTATTTTGCCGAATATTTTTTTTCAAAGTTACCCAAAATAGACATAGGATATATTAGGGAGGAGCAAAATATGTTTGGAAACTTTGAAGAAGAAGCAAGAAAGATTTTAGTTAGTGCGAAAAAGGAAATGAGAGATTTAAATCACCCTTATGTTTCTTCAGAACATTTATTACTAGCAATTTTAAAGGGCGATAATGATATTAGTGATAAATTAAAAAGTTTTGGTTTAGATTATAATAAGTTTAGGAATGAGGTTATTAAGATAATAGGTAAAGGTAGTAAACCTAGTCAGTGGTTTTTATATACACCATTATTAAAGAGAATTATTGAAAATGCCATAAATGAAGCTAAGGAAAATAATAATGGAGTGGTAACAGTTAATCATTTGTTTGCTAGCTTACTTGATGAGGGTGAAGGAGTAGCTATTAGAATATTAATAGGGATGGATATTGATATAGATGAGCTTTATGATGAATTTTCTGATAAGATTATAAATAAAAGAAATCATAAAAAATTATTAATAGATGAGATTGGAGTAGATTTGAACAAAAAAGCGATAAATGGCAATTTGGATCCGGTAACAGGCAGAGATGATGAAATTAGAAGGGTTTTAGAGATCCTTTGTAGAAGGTGTAAAAATAATCCTTTGTTGATTGGAGAGGCTGGAGTTGGAAAAACCGCAATTGTGGAGGAACTGGCTAATATGATTGTTAGGGGTGAAGTGCCTTTAGCTTTAAGAAATAAAAGAATTGTCAGTTTAGATATGGCTTCTTCAGTAGCTGGTACTAAATATCGCGGAGAGTTTGAAGAACGTATGAATAAGATTTTGAAAGAAATAGAAGAAAATGATGATATTATTTTATTTATTGATGAAATTCATACTTTAGTGGGAGCAGGGGGAGCAGAAGGAGCGATTGATGCTTCTAATATATTTAAACCAGCTTTAGCTAGGGGTAAAATTAGATGTATAGGAGCAACGACGATAGATGAGTATAAAAAATATATTGAAAAAGATAGTGCTTTGGAAAGACGTTTTCAAAAGGTTATTATTGAAGCACCTAGTGAAAGTACAGTAAAAAAGATATTGATGAATTTAAAAGATATTTATGAGGGATATCACAAAGTTATTATTGATGAGGATATAATAGATTTGATTATTCATTTGTCTAATAAGTATATTTATAATAGAAATGAGCCAGATAGATCAATTGATATTTTGGATGAGGTTTCAGCCAAAGTAAGTTTAAAAGAGAGTAAAGGCTTAAAGGAATATAGTGTTTATAATAGACGATTGAAAGAGGTTGTTAATAGGAAGAAAAAAGCTATATTAGATAATGATTTTAATATGGCTAGTAAGTTTAAAAATGAAGAGTTTGATTTAATGAATAAGATTAATAATTTAGAGTTATCTTTATATAAAACACAAAGTAAAAAGGTAAGTAAAATGGATGTGGCAGAGGTCATTAATATGAAAACTGGCATTCCTATTTATGAGATTTTAAATGAAAAAGCTAAGTTAATTCAACAGACTGAAAGAATTTTAAGTAAGAATATAATTGGTCAAGATGCGGCGGTTAAGGAAGTAGCAAAGGTGGCAAAGAAAATTAAACTTGGTTTTAACGATAAATGTTATTCTTTTTTATTCTGTGGACCTTCTGGAGTGGGGAAAACAGCATTAGCTAAAATTTTGGGTGAAAATTTAGTTGGTTTAAATAATATTATCAAATTAGATATGAGTGAATATAAAGAGGCTCATAGTATAAGTAAGATTGTCGGATCTCCACCAGGATATATTGGATATGATGATAATACTAATATTTTAGAGGACATTAGGAATAAACCTTATTCTGTGTTAATTTTAGATGAAATAGAAAAGGCACATATGAATGTTATTAATTTATTTTTACAAGTATTAGATGAGGGAAAAATAAAAAATAGTAAAGGTAAAATTGTTAGATTTGATAATGTAGTTATTGTGATGACTTCTAATGTTGGCTTTCATGAAATTAATGTTGGTTTTAATAATAACAATACTAAAATATCTAGATTAAATGATAATTTTTCTATTCCTTTTATGAATAGGGTAGATAAGGTGATTTGTTTTAATCCTTTGAATGAGGATGATATTTTAAAGATTATTAGAATGCAATTAAAGCAATTTAAAAATAAATATAAAGATAGAATTAAAATTAAAATTAGTAAGGAAGTAGAAAAAGAAATTTTACAGTTATCCAATTATGAAGAGTATGGAGCAAGAAAAATTGCGAAAGTTATTAAAGATAAAGTTGAAACATTAGTAATTGATAAGATTATTGATGGTAAAATGGAAGTTTATATAAAAAATTTAAAGCAAGCAGTATAATAAAAACCTGAGGCTTTTATGAGCTTCAGGTTTATTCGACGGTAACTGATTTTGCTAAGTTACGAGGTTTATCAATGTCGCAGTTTTTAAGTTTGGCTGTATAATAAGCAATTAATTGATAGGGGATAATAGTAAGTAATGGTTTTAGAAACATACTTACTTTTTTTATTTTGATTGTTTGAAATGAGTTATCGGTGATATCTTCATCAGTGATTAGATAGCACTCAGCTCCTCTCGATATAACTTCTTTTAAATTACTTATTGTTTTAGCATTTATTTTTTTATTAGTGGCTGATGAAAATACAGGAGTATTTTTAGTGATTAAAGAAATTGTTCCGTGTTTTAATTCACCAGCAGCGTATGCTTCACTATGAATATATGATATTTCTTTTAATTTTAATGATCCTTCCATAGCTAAAGCATAATCTAAGCCTCTACCTATATAAAATACGTCAGATTTTTCATATATTTTTTTGGCAATATTTTCATAAGTTTTAGTGTCTTCTAATAGGGGATTTAATATTGAAGTAATACTTCTAAATTCTTCTAATATGTGTATTAATTTTTCCTCTTTTATTGTTTTGGTTCTATAGGCATGGGATAAGGCTAATACTGATAGTAAGGCTACTTGTGAAGTATATGCTTTAGTAGAAGCTACAGCGATTTCTGGACCGGCTTCAGTGTATAATACTTGATCTAAAGTTCTAGCTATTGAACTTTCTTTAACATTTACAATTCCTAGTGTATCACATTTAGCTTGTTGAACTTTTTTTAAAGCAGCTAAAGTATCAGCTGTTTCTCCTGATTGTGATATAAAAATCGATAATACTTTATTATTTAAAAAATTATTTTGATATCTATATTCGCTAGCAAGAAATACTTCACTTTTTGTATTTGTGTATTCTTCAAGTAAATATTTAGCAACAAGTCCAGCATGCATAGCTGTTCCGCAGGCGATTATATCAATTCTTTCATATTTTGTTAAGTCTGGAAGTTTTAATAAGTCTTCGATATTATTTATATATGGATTAATGGTTTTTCTAATGGTGATGTTTTGTTCCATGATTTCTTTTAACATATAGTGATCATATATGCCTTTATCAGAAATTAGATCACTGCCTTGGTATTCTTTTATTTCTTTTTGTATTAATTTACCTTCTTTGTCATAAATTTTTATATCATCAGAAGTTATTTTTCCATATTCATAATCTTCTAAAATATAATATTTTTTGGTATATTTTAATATAGCTGGGACATCACTAGCTATATAATTAGTGTGTTTACTTGTGCCTATAATTAAAGGACTATCTTTTTTGATAACATAGATTGTTTTTTCATCATTGTTAATCATGAGACATATTGCATAACTTCCATCTACTTTTTTTATAAATTTTTGAATGGTTTTGTCAATATTTTGATATTTATTATAATAATAATCCAATAGTCCGGCAGCAATTTCAGTATCTGATTCAGATTTAAAGGTATATCCTTTATTTTTTAGTTTTTCTTTTAATTTATGGAAATTTTCAATTATACCATTATGCACAATAGTAATGTTTCCAACATTGTGTGGATGGGCATTGATTTCATTTACTTTTCCGTGAGTAGCCCATCTTGTATGAGCAATGCCTATATTAGCATTTATATTTTTAGAAATATGATTTTCTAGATCTTTAACACGACCTTTAACTTTGTTTATAATTAAATTACCATCTTTTATATAACTTAACCCTGCAGAATCATATCCACGGTATTCTAAGGTGTTTAAGCCGTCTACAAGAATAGGTATTATGTTTTTTTTGGTGCTTACGCAACCGACGATACCACACATAAAATTCTCCTTTGCATTTTATTTGGAAAATATGTTTTGTACATAAGATTGATTTTATGTTTTGTCATATTTTTAACGATTCCCACCGTGATAGCATCCGCCGAATATTCGATAACTATCAATCCTCGTCAACCTTATAGGTTCTGGCGCTAAGGAAGATAAATAACCTCCTTTTAGTATCTATCCTTTGTTATTATTTTATGAAATTATTAAATAATTGTCAAATAAAAGGGAAAGACAATGAAAAAGACGTATATTAATATATGTAGGAGTGAAAGGAGAAGATAATGGATAATAAAGACAAATTTTTTACAGCGAAGAATGACAATGTATTTAAGGCAATATTTTGTAATGAAAATAATACTTTTTTACTTAAGACATTAATTGAAAGATGTTTAAAGATTAAAATAGAAATTATAGAAATTCATGCACCCGAGAAAATAAAGGAAAATATATATGCGAAAGGACAGATATTAGATGTTTTAGTTAAGGTGGATAATAGGCTAATTAATATAGAAGTTAATTCGGGATTTTATGATGGGGTGCATAGAAGAAATTTTGGATATGCAGGAAGTAAGTATAGTGAAGAAGTTAAAATAGGAGAAAATTATTTAGATATGAATGAGGTTATTCAAATTAATTTTACATGGGGTTTACCACAGAAATATTCGATATTAGGGGAGTATTTATTAGTAGATAAAAAGACAGGAATTAAATTTGTAGATAATTTTAGTATTTTTGAATATAATATGGATAAAATAAGAGAATTATGGTATAGTGGAGATAAAGAATACGAGTTTTTAGCCATCTTAGATTTTAATAAAGAAGAACTTAAAAAGATAGGAAAAGGCGATAAATATATGAGTGAATTTAAGAAAAAAATTGAATCTTTAAATGATAATAGGGAATATAAAGAGTTTTTGACAGCTGAAGAAGATATGAAAAAGACAAATAATACCTTTAAAGAAATAGGTAGAAGAGAAGGACTTGAAGATGGCAAAGTTTTAGGAATTGAAGAAAGTAAAGTTGAAATAGCTAAGAAATTACTTAGTAAAAATATGGATATTAAAGAGATAGCCGAAGTAACAGGTTTATCTATAGAAAAAATTAGAGATTTAAAGTAAAAACGTTAGGCATTGAGAGTGTAAAATAAAGTGTGTAAGTAAAAAAACTTACATACTTTTTAAGTATGATAAAATATAAGAAAGAGGTAAAAATATGAGAAATAAAAATAAAAATGAATTAGTAAAAGCAATTATAGACGCATATCAACCAGAAACAGCTAAAGATGTCCAAGATGCATTAAAAGATATTTTTGGGCCTATGTTTGAGGCTATGTTACAAGGAGAAATGAATAGTCACTTAGGATATGAAAATAATGATAAAAGTGAAAAACAAACTCAAAATAGAAGAAATGGTTATATTTCTAAAAATGTTAAAACTAGTATGGGTGAAATGACAATAGATGTTCCTAGAGATAGAGATGGTTCATTTGAGCCACAAATAGTTCCTAAAAGAACAAAAGATATTTCTGATATTGATAAAAAAGTATTATCTATGTATGCAAAAGGTATGAGTCAAAGGGATATATCTAATACTATTGAAGATATATATGGCTTTAAAATATCACATGATACTATTTCACAAATAACAGATTGCGTTTTAGATGAATTAAATGAGTGGCAATCAAGACCACTAAAAAAATGTTATCCATTTGTATTTGTAGATTGTATGTATGTAACCATGAGATACGAATATGAAAGTAAAGAAACTGCTGTTTATACAATACTTGGTTATGATATAGACGGTCATAAAGATATACTTGGAATTTGGTTGAATGAAACAGAATCTAAACATTCATGGATGCAGATATTTGATGAAATAAAATCTCGTGGAGTTGAAGATATATTCTTTATATCTATGGATGGGGTTAGTGGTTTAGAACAAGGAGCTAAGGAAATATTTAAAGGTGTTGTTGTTCAAAGGTGTATTGTTCATTTGATAAGAAATTCTTTAAAATATGTTCCTAGTAAAGACTATAAAAAATTTACTGCCAATTTAAAACTAATTTATGGAGCTCCTAATTTAAAAACAGCTCAAACTGAGTTTGAAAAATTTAAAACCACATGGTCAAAATATTCTGGAGCTGTTGATGTTTGGGTTAGAAATTTTAATCATGTTGAACAACTTTTTGATTATTCTAGTACTATAAGACGTGTTATGTATACCACTAATGCTATTGAATCTATTAATTCTTCATTTAGAAAAGTTACAAAAAAAGGCGCTTTTCCTAATGAAAACGCACTATTAAAATTACTATATTTAAGGGTAACTGAACTTTATAAAAAATGGGATAATTCTACTATTTATAATTGGGCTATGGTTAGAAATGAGTTAGATGCCCATCCCCAGTTTCAAGACAGATTCCGTAAATATTGTAATTAAGTTCTTTGATAATTTTATATATGATATTTTGATTACTTACACACTTTTCTTGACACACCCTAGGCATTAGAGTCTAACGTTTTTTCAAAATCTACAAAAAATTCTTTATACCATATTAGAAAGACATAGACAGTCCATATTTTTCGGCAGTTATTTTTCTTTCCTTTGTAATGGTCATCTAACATTTTTAGTAAAGCTTTTTGGTCAAAAAATTCTTTGGTAAAATCTTGGTTGAATATTTCTTTGACAATATTATAATATTTTTCTTCTCTAAACCATTTGATGATTGGAACAGGAAAGCCTTTTTTTCTTCTTTTATACCAATCTTCTGGGATTCTTTTTGACGCTGCTTTTCTTAAGGCGTATTTGGTTGTATTATGTGATATTTTATATTCTACGGGAATAGAACTTGCTAGAGCAAAAACTTCTTTATCTAGTATTGGAACCCTAAGTTCTAAGGAATTAGCCATACTCATTTTATCGGCTTTTAGTAAAATATCATTTGGAAGCCATAAATGCATGTCTAAGTATTGCATTTTGGTTACATCATTTTCATTTTTTACTTTATCAAAATATGGTTTAGTAATATCTTGATATTTTAAATTACTTTTATAGTTATCAGTTAATATTTTATTTGCTTCTTTGTTATTAAAAACAAAGGCTTGCCCTATGAAATAGTCTTCTATTTTACTACCACCTTTAGTTAGAAAGTTTTTTCCATGAAATGATGGGAGAGGGGATACTAATAGTTTTATAAATTTTCTTAAAAATAATGGTAGTTTACGATATTTTTTTAATTTGATATCTTCATCATATCCAGTATATCCTCCAAATAATTCGTCAGCTCCTTCACCTGATAAAACAACTTTAACATCTTTGGAAGCTAGTTTTGATAAGAAATATAATGGGACAGCTGATAGGTTGGCGGTTGGTTCATCTGCGTAATATTCTACTTTATTTATACTTTCAAAGAAATCATCCGCATTTATTAATTCGTTTTTATTTTGTATATGTAAGATATCTGATAGGTCTTTTGCTAGTGGGACTTCGTTAAAATCTTTATAATCAAAACCGACAGAAAATGTTTTATCTGGTTTTAAATAGCTTACAACATATGATGAGTCAATACCTCCTGATAGATATGAACCTACAGGAACATCACTTATGGTGTGATAATCGATAGATTTTGTAATAGTATTATCTATTTCATTTACTAATTTATCAAAATCTTGTTTTTGAGGTTCAAATTTTATTTCATAATATTTATTTATTTCCATTTTTTCAGTATTGAAATCATAGGTAAAATAATGACCAGGTTTTAATTTATATACATTTTTGAAAAATGTTTCATTTAAAACTGATGTTTGGAATGTAAGATAGGGTTTTAAAGCTTCTTTATTGACTTTTTTTAAGAAGTCTGGATGTTTTAGTAAACTTTTTATTTCTGAGGCATACATAAAAGTTCCTTGCATTTTACAGTAATAAAAAGGTTTTTGTCCAAAATGATCTCTGGCCCCAAATAGTGTTTTACTTTTTTTATCCCATATTACAAAGGCAAACATTCCTCTTAATTTATCTAATATTTTTTCTTTATATTCTTCGAAGCCGTGGAGTATTACTTCAGTGTCTGTGTTTGTTTTAAATATATGTCCTTTATTGATTAGTTCTTCTTTTATTTCTTTAAAATTATATATTTCACCATTAAAAGTAATATACATAGTATCATCTTCGTTAGAGATCGGTTGACGTCCACCTTGGAGATCAATGATACTAAGTCTTCTAAAGCCCATAGCTATGTCATCATCTACATAATATGACTCGTCATCTGGGCCTCTATGGGCTATCATGTCATTCATTTTTTTTATATGAGTTTTTTCTTTTTTATTTATATATCCACAAAATCCACACATGTTACTTCGTCCTTTCTTTGTCAAAAAATGTTAGTATGTTATTTACTTCTATTTCTAGAGGATCTATGAAATTTTCTTCTAAATTTAATTTTGATTTTAATATAGATAATTCGGTGCATCCTAGAATATAACAATCACAATCTAAATTTTGAATTGTATTTTCCCATAATTCATTTGGAATATCTTTTCCTTGTTTTATATAGTCATATATTATTTTCATGACATTTTCTTGGTTTGGTAAGATAAAGTTTATGTTTCTTTTTTCTAAAGCGTTTTGATATAGTTTTGATGTGATTGTTCCTGTAGTAGCTAATATAGCTACCTTTTTATATTTGTTTTTTATAAATTCAGCTGTATTTTCTATCATGTTACTTATTGGAATATTTACTTGTTTTTGTAATTCATTGTGAAAGTATGTAGAAGTATTGCACGGGATGCTTATTAATTTACATCCTAGTTTTTCTAAGATTTCACAATCTTTCACAAGAAATGGATAGGGGTTTTCTTGTGAATTATCTAAGATATAAGCTGTTCTATCTGGAACTTTGGCATGACTTAATATAATTATATTTAAATGGTCTTGGTCTTTTTGGGCTTTTGTTTTTTTGGTGATTAATTCATAAAAGTAACTACTCGCATATGGCCCTAGACCTCCGATTATTCCTAGATCATAGTTCATTTAACATCATCCTTTGGTGGGTATAGTTTAAACATTTTGTAATCTTTGTTATAGATTCTATTTACCCAAAAGTTTCGTATTAAGTTATTATCTTTTTTGTTTTTTAAGGTGTAAGCATATTGTTTGTTTTTAATTAGGTTTAAAGCTTCATTTAATGTATCTTTATTATATACGTATTTTTTTAATATATTTTTAGGTGTATGAAGCCATAAAAATTTATTATAATTATAGTCTATTTCTTCATCTTTTTGAAGTACTAAGTCATCTACTAGATATTTGGCCATGTTTAAACCACAGGCAGTTGTGAAATAGCTACTTCTTCCTTGTCTAATATTTATTTCAAATAATTTATATTTTTGGTCTTTGTTATCATATTTAAAGTCAAAATTAGAAAAACCAACATATTTTATATCTTCTAGGAAATTTTTGATTTTTTCGTAGATTTCTTTGTTTCCTTCAGATATTATAGCTCTATAGTTGCCAATGCCATAGGGGGTGTGTTCTTCTAAGATACATCTACCTAAGCACATCATTTTTACTTTTCCTTCTTGATTTGAATAGCAATTTAGAACATACATTGTGTCATCTGATCCTTCTATATATTCTTGGATTATAATATGCCCTTCATAATTAGCTTCAAATATTTGTTTAACTGTTTTATTTAAATCTTCTTGATTATTTATTTTATAGCACTTTTCTTTTCCTTCAAAATCAATTTGAGAATAAAGTGTACTATTAGATGGTTTTAGGGCGACTGGAAATTCAAATGGTAGGTTTATATTGTTATCATCTTTTGTTACTATATATGTTTTTGGATAATCTAGATTATACTTTTCACAGATGTTATAAAAACTTTCTTTATCTTCTAGTTTATCTTTTAACTCTTTATTCATAAATGGTAGAGAATAGTATTTGGATAATTTTTCCATGTTATTTACAATGGGATTTGTATACCATTCCGCACATGATAGTAATATCAAATAATCATATTTTTCTTTATATTCTTTGCCTATTTCTAATAATGTTTTTAAAAAGACTTTTTCATCTTTGAAATTTTTAACTATTTTGACATCAATTATTTTACTGTTTTGGGTTTCTTTTAATGGAAAGGTTCCAATAGCTAGAGATTTTACGTTATATTTATCATTAAATGATCTGGCTAGACCATAGGCATTCGCATCAGTTCCTAGTATTATTGGTAAAAATGTTTTTGACATATTTATCACTCTTCCTATTCAACAATGTGGAAAACTTTCCACTTTTCCACATTATATAACATTTTACTTAATAAGGCAATAAATATGGAAAAAGTGTTGTAAAATAAGGGTTTTTTTGGTTTTGAAATCTTTGGGATGTCTAATGTGTGTAAAATAAAAGTGGAAAAAATGTATACTTTTGCCTATTAATTATGATATAATACAAAACAGGTGATTAAGTTATGCTTGAAGAGGTTAAAGTCATACTAGAAGGTAATGAAAATTTAACTTTAGAGGTTAAAGATAATCTTTTAGAACTTATTACAATCTTTCATGAAATATTTAAAGATGTTGATTTGACGACTTTGAAAGAGAGACTTAAAACTTTGAAGATAAAAAGGGAAAGTATGTATTTGGTAAAAATGCCGTGTAAGTATATTCCTCATAATAATGAAATAGCTATTAACTATGGTCTTATTACTGAGGCAGATGCACGACATTGGCTTATGCATAGTTTACTTGGTGTTATTACAGCTAAAGAAAATTATTATGGATTTAATGATGATCATGATTCATTACTTGCTTTAAATGAAGGTTATACCGAAATACTTACTAATAATTTAGTGGGAGATGTCGATAATAATTTCTTTACAGATGAGATTATTATGACCAATTTAATTAGTAAGGTTATTGGTGAAGATGTTTTATATAAAGCTTATTTTGGTAATAATGCAGAAATGGTTGTGAAGGCCATGGCAGAAGCGGAGGTAAAGTAATGTTAGCTGAAGTAATTAGTGATATGAATAGTAATTATGAGAATAGAAAACATGGCGGTAATTCACAAGTATTTAGTATTGAAGAAAAAATAATTTCTTCTTTTCCGCAAATCGGTTTGGAAAATGTTTTTGCTGAAGAATTTTATTTGCCGGTTGGTCAAAGAATTGAACCAGGTACTTTAGAAGCTTTAAAAGTAACGATAAATGAATTTAAAAATCAAAAAGTGGCTAAAAATAGTTCAAAAAAATTGAGTTAACTTTGATTTGGAAAGACAGAACAATTGTGGTTGAAAACAAACTTGTTTCTATAATGGAAATGAGTTTTTGCGTAATAATAGGATAATTATTATTAAAAATATGTTATACTTATAATAGGTGATGATATGAAAAAAGGATTTACACTAGCAGAGATATTGGGGTTATAGTAATAATAGGGATACTGTTGATATTAATTGTACCAACGATAATAAATAGAATTAATTCAAGTAGAGA
>CALVID010000022.1 GCA_944329355.1 uncultured Bacilli bacterium | reverse complement strand
AAATAGTGAAAATAATTATTTATTTTTAAATAAACATGGAAAAAAAATGACAAGACAAGGTTTTTTCAAAATATTACAAAAAATAGCTAAAGAAAAAAACATAAAAAGTGAATTATCCCCTCATACATTAAGACATTCATTTGCATCACATTTATTAAAGCATGGTGCAGATTTAAGAAGCATCCAAGAACTATTAGGGCATAGCGATATATCAACCACTCAAATATACACCCATATAACAAGTGAAAGATTACAAAAAAATTATGAACAATTCCATCCACATGGTAAATAATTATATAGAAACGAGGAAAATTATGCAAGAAATAATCTTAGATACAGTATTAGATACTTTAAAAATATTACCATTTTTATTTATAGCATTTTTAATTATTGAATTTTTTGAACACAAACTATCTAAAAAAACAGAAACAACTATTAAAAAAGCCGGAAAATTTGGACCATTAATAGGTAGCCTACTTGGTGCATTACCACAATGCGGATTTTCAGTTTTAGCTACAAATCTTTATATAACCAGAATTATTAGTTTAGGAACTTTAATAGCTATCTATTTATCAACAAGTGATGAAATGCTTCCAATATTAATTGCCGAAAAAGCTCCAATGAATAATATCTTATTATTAGTTGGAATAAAAATTATAATAGGCTTAATATGCGGATTTATCATTGACTTAATATTTAAAAAAGAAACCGTTAAAGAAAACTTTGATATATGTGAACATGATCATTGTGATTGTGAACATGGCATTTTTAAACCAGCTATAAAGCACACCATTAAAACATTAGTCTTTATATTTATAATCACATTTATTTTAAATATAGCTTTTCATTATATTGGAAAAGAAAATATTGAGCACATTTTTGATAAAACAACTATTTTTACCCCTTTCATTGCAAGTTTAATTGGGTTAATTCCTAACTGTGGGGCAAGTATTGTCTTAACCGAATTATATGTATCTAATATTTTACCACTTTCTTCAGCTTTAGCCGGCCTTTTAGCCAATAGTGGGGTAGCACTATTAATCTTATTTAAATCAAACAAAAACCTCAAAGAAAACGTTAAAATCATTACTATTTTATATTCAATAAGTGTAAGTGTTGGTTTAATTTTAAAAATATTTAAAATATAAGAGTATGATAAATTCATGCTTTTTTCATATACTTAAAATAGGTGAGGATTAATGACAGAATTATTGCCTTTTTTATTATGTTTAATAGCAGGACTATCAACTTTATTAGGATCTTTATTCATCTACATTAAAGGAAATAAAAACAATATTATAAAATGTGCATTAGCATTTGCTTCAGGTGTTATGCTTAGTGTATCTATATTTGATTTAATCCCAGAAAGCTTAACTATGTACCACAGCTTAACAAAAAATTCTGTTTTTATAAATATTACTATTTTTATAACGATTGGTTTAATAATACCTTTATTTATTGATAAAATTTTACCAAATAAACTAGATCAAAGTAGCAAGCTATATAAACTAGGTATATTTGCCATGATAGCAATAATTATTCATAACATACCTGAAGGAATAGCAACTTATATATCATCCGAAACCAATTTAAAATTAGGTATATCTATTACAATTGCTATTGCAATGCATAATATTCCAGAAGGGATAAGTATCGCTATGCCAGTATACTATGCCACCGGAAACAAGAAAAAAGCGATAGTTTTAACATTCATATCAGGTATGTCAGAACCATTAGGTGCACTCTTAGCATATTTATTTTTAAAGCCTATAGTTAATGATACTATTATGGGTGGGTTATTTGCTATTATAGCCGGTATTATGACATATATTTCTGTAATTGAATTATTACCATCAGCTTTACAATATAAAGAAAAAAAGAAAACAATAATAAGTTTTCTGATTGGAATAATATTTATGTATGTAAATCATGTGTTAAATGGTTAAACCTTAGAAAATAAGGGTAGGGGAGTGCTTAATCATCAATAAAAGCCCTATCCAACTCTTTAATTATTCTACCCTTTACATATTCTTTTTCATTAGAATATTTTGTATAAAATGTAATCAATTTAATACCAGCTTTATTACAAATATCATGTACTTTAATATCTCGTTTTTTTCTATGAAACTTATTATGTGATTCATCATTAAGTTCAATTAATAAAAGTAATTTACTATAATCAGCACTAAAAATACCAAAATCAATATTCCTGAATAATTCAGTATTGAAACGACTAGTAGATACTTTTTCGATTACTGAAGCCAAATTAACTTGAGGAACAATATGTATATGTAATTCATTTTCTAAATCAATAAATTTAGTTAAAAAGTTATATTCGTTATTTGATAGAAACTTTTTGGGTATATAATTCACAGAAAAAGCTGTATCATCAATTTCTATATTATTTGAAGAAGTATTACCGAAACGGGAAATAATCGCACAAAATACAACTATCATCAAAAACACAAATATTAAAATCAAAACCATAAGCACACCACATCCCTTAAAGTATTAAAAAAGAGTAGTATCGATTAACAATTACAAATACTACTCAAATTATGATCTATATACAAGTTAACATAATATATATTATAGGATTAATTATTTTTGGCTTTACGTGCTTGAATTTCGTCGATTTTATACATTAATTCTGCTACATTCTCATCATTAACTTCTGTTAACCCAAGTTCTTTCATAGCTTGTATTTTAAGTGTATTCATTTCCAATGTTCTGCTCATTTTATCTTCTAATTTATGTTCTATTTGAGATACAAATCTTTTATGAGTTTCAGCTATTCTAGTTTTACTTGATGTTCCTGCATGATATAAATTAAACGCTGAAAATAAGATACTTTCAAAAACAAATTGCTCAGTTTCATCAAAAGCAAACTCATAAGGTTTAGTATATCCGCCAACTTTAGACACATAAGCTAATATATATTTTAATTCTTTCATACTAGGCATTGATTGTAAATAATGATATAAATATAAAACAGAATTATAACCATCTTCATCTTTTTCGTCTTCTAGACGCTCTTTTAGTTCATCAATTACATTATGTAAAAGTTCTTTTCTTTTCTCATCCAAGCCAGAAAAAATAACATTACTCTCACCAAGTTCACTTTTATTAGAATTTTCAAATAAACTGTTAATTCTAGTTTCAACATCCATAATATAATCTGTATCCACTTTAATATTTTTTAATTCGTCTGCGGATTTAATACCTAAAATATTAAGTAAAATTACTTTTTTATCTTTTGGCCATTTATTAATATCATCTAACTCCAAATAATTATAAATCATTTGTCTAGAAACTCCTAGACATTTAGCTAATTTCACTTTAGAAATACCAAGTTCTCTTAATATGTCATTTAATCTTTCCATATATCTGTAACCCTCCTACTATTAATTTTACCTAACTCCCCTATCAAAGTCAAGCAAAATGTCAAATTATGTAAAAAAGAATATATGTTCTATATTGAAACAATACCTTGCTTAACTTTCTTATTTTATACTCCTATTACAAGAAGATTTTATAATAAAAAAGGTATTATCATCATAACAATACCTTTTATTCTGATGAGACTGCTTTCTTTAATTTTTTATAACTCTCACCAAGTAATCTATTATTATAATATTTAGAATTTTTAGATAATTCGTCATTTAACTTATCTATTCCAATTTCCTCAGACAAAGTCTGTCTTTCAGAAAATAAATTTGTCCCTAAACCAAGTCTATTCCCATCAATTTCAAACCCCAAAGAGGCTAAAGTTGTTGGATAAAAATCAAAAGTAGTAAAATCCCTATTATTAGTATTTTTAGTCTTTATTGAAGAATTTATATAAACATTATATACACTTCTAGCATATCTATCCTCATCAAACATATCAGAAATATTAGCTTGCATAGATAAATGATCACCTGTAATTACAATAGTTGTATCTTTATAAAAATCTTGTTTTTTAATCCAAGTTATAAACTCCCCTATCATATTATCTGAACAATTATAAACATTCAAATATTTATATTTAAAATTGTTACCACAACTTGATTCTAAATAACCATCAGTAAAATGTGTATCAGTAGTCAGCATAGTAAAATTAAAAGGTTTATCTTTAGAAGCAATTTCTGTCAATTCTTTTTTAGCAAACTCAAACAATTTACTATCCTCATAACCCCACCAAACATAATAATCATCATCAATATATCCTTTTTCTTTCGCGTAATTATAATCTTTTATTTCGTAATTACCATGATATGTAAAATAATCTTTTCGACCACCAAAATTAGCATCTGATCCGATCATTAAATAATTATTATATCCATTATCCTTAAGGGTATCTCCCAAAGTATACACTCCAGGCAAAAATTCTCCATATCCTGAATACAAATTACCATCAATAGGTACTTTTAAAGGCACTCCAGAAGTTGATGACACCATACCAGCAACAGTCCAAGTAGAACCAAAAGGCGTACTTGCCCCCCCTAGTTTCTTATTATAACTAAAATTAATATTGTCTTTTGCTAGTTTTTCTAAATTAGGTATTACCGATTTTTCAAAATTACCACCATTTTTAGATGAAAATAAAGAAGTTTCTAAAGATTCAACATATATATATATTAAATTCTTTTTCTCTTTAGGAGCACTCAATTTAATGTTTTTTGGATCGGTATAATATACTTCAAAAAACTGAGTCTTTCTATTAGGATTAAAATAATTAGCTAAATTAAATTCCTTATAAACATAATTAATAGACCCAAATAAACATATAAAAGCAAATAAAAACTTAATAATCTTTGAAAATGGATACAAATTAAATTTAATTTCCTTATTTCTAATACTAATTAATAAATAGGTTTTAGTTTTAATTAATTTCTTAAAAATAATTATAACAAATAATGTAAATAAATATATTGGTACAATACGTTCTAATACGTATTTAGCCCCATCTATAAAAATAGTAGTACTAGTACCTTCGGCTGATTTTAAACTATATATCAGTTGATCTACTGTAATATTATAAAAAGCCTCATTTATATAATTACTGACAAAATAAATAACTAAAGCTAGTGTCAAAAAAATAAAGATAAGCAAACTACTTATTTTTAATTTTTTTAGTAGTTTTAGAAATACTTTTTTTATTTTTTGTAGTATTCTTACTATCCATTTTGATATTTGATTTTTTTTCATTTTTAGAACTTTCTACCTCAATTTTAAAAAGCATATTTTTTTGAACCACTAAGCCTATAAACACAAGTATAACATTTACAATAATAGAGATTAATCCCATCCAAACAAAAAGTTTCATATCATTATTAAAAGCACTAAATATATCTTTCTTTACCTCGAAAAAATTATACATGACAAATATATTAATAACAAATGAAAAGAAAAATAAAGTAATATAATCATATAAAATATCTTTAATTTTTATATCTTTGTTAAAATAATTAATTATTCTAGTGCCTATTATACTTGGAATAAAAAATACCAAAAATCCAAACATACCAATTCTACCTCCTAATAATTAAATATTCTATACTATTTTTAAAAGAATTTCAATTATTGTAGAAAAAAAGTTCTTAAAATGAACTTATTTCTTAAAAACAAATAACTTACTCATGACATAATTTAAAATTATAACTATAATATTAGATGCAACTTTTAAAATCATGGCAGGACCTTTTAATAAATCAACTCCCACAAACATAATTCCTAAATCTAAAGCTCCAGTAGCTAATCTACACACGGTAAAACTTCCAAGTTCTTTTATAAAAATCTTAATATCAAAACATTTACTTTCAAATACCCAAAGTTTATTTGTAATAAAAGCAAACAAAACAGAAACTACCCAAGCGATAATATTACTAATAACATTAGAAACATCTAAAACACTATAAAATATTCCATAAACTGCAATATTAATTACAGTTGTTAAAACACCAAATATACCATATAAAATAATAAATTTATATTTAGTTAATAATGTTTTTATTTTATCTTTCATATAAATCACATTCCGCTTCTAAAACTAATTCATAATTATTTTGATTAATAAACTTATTTAAATCTTTCTTAAAGCCAGGATATTGATTTAAATCAAGACAATTGACAATCATTTTTGGTTTATTAACAGTAATATCATTAAAATAATCTTCATAAATTTCATCACTCATAAATATCAAAGGATGTTGATAAGAATATTTAGAAGCTGATTTTCTTTCAGAAAAATTATAAATTATATCTTTATTGCCAACCACTGTAATCAAATCTTCTTTCTCAGTATGAGTTTTAATATAATCGATCATCACATTATTATAAGAATCGCTATACTTATTTACCATCTCAGAAAAACTTTCTAAAATTATATTAGACCAATTGGAAATGACAAAAGTCATAATTAACATGACAATTGTTATCATTTTTAAATCATGGTTTTCTAAATTACTTATATAATTTAAAACTAATGAAAAAGGATATATAAACATTGGAATTAATGTCATTCCATAATGTAAAAATTGATAGCCTGACATTGAAACAATAAAAAGTGTTATAAGCATATAGATTAAATAGCCTACATTAAAGAAAAGACTTTCTTTTCGTTTAAATTGATAATAAATTTTAATGATAATAATTATAATGGACATCCAAACAAAAATAGAGTTAAAGAAAAATTGAAATGAATTAATCACATCAGATACATCATTATATGCACTATAATTCATATTAAATAATATATATTCATCAATAAATCCTTCTAAAGCATTATTCATAAGTAAATAACTAAACATAGGAATAAAAATAACTAATATACCTAAAACAAAAGACAAGAAAAATTTTAAAATTTCTATATATTTTTTATTTAAAACAGAATATATCAAAACCATAATAGCAAATACAGCCCAAACAGATATCATATTAGGCCTTAAAAATAAAACTCCCGCAAAACACAATCCACAAATAAAAACATTAAAATTAAATAACTTAAAATTACCTTTATATTGCAAAGCATTCTTATCGCTCATATACTTATGAGAATTTAAAAAGAAATCCAAAAAAATATACAAAGAAATTATTTGAAATGGTAAAGCATATTCCTCCGTTAAATTACCACCTTCAAAATAACTATAAATCGGTGCCATAGTAATTAAAACCGTTAACATTGCATATTTTTTACTTACAAATTTAGTAGCAATCTTATAAGTGAAAACAACGGATATAAACATAAATAAACATTCAAATAACCAAACTCCTCTGTGTGGAGAAATTAAAAATCCAAAATAATTTATAAAATATATAAGTAATCCTTTATGATCAAAAGTATCAACGTAAGGAATTTGTCCATCACTCATCACACTACCAATATATTTAAAAACACTAGAATCAGTAGCTGTTCCACCATTAAATGAAAATATATCCAAAGGACTTAACATACAGATAAAAAAAGTAATCAGCAAAAGCGTTATCATTATAAATAAATTTTGTTTATTAAACGTTTTAGCTATCCTTGTCTTAATCATTTAAGACCCTCCTTTTTTAAATTTTTATTAATTGTCCTAAAATCATATATAGCTTTTTTACCAATGCCAAATATTTTTTTCAAATTTATCGAATTAACACCACCTTGCCTAGGTTTGAACGTTATCGGTATATACTTTACTTTATACTTTTTCTTTTGATAAACCACAGATAAAACAACATTAGATAAATTAAAATCCTTAGGTATTACCTTTACACAATCCTCAAGTGATTTTCTATTCATAAGTCTAAATGGAGTATTAGCATCTATCACATTTTCGTGAAAAGCAAACCTAATAACTGTTTTTAAAACCTTGGTAACAAATACTCTTGAAACGCCATCTTCTCTGTTACTTCTATGGCCAATTATCATATCATAATCATAACGTAAATTCCAAAAATTTTTAAATTCACTTGGCATTGTTTGACCATCAGAGTCAGTTTGAAAAATAAAATCAGCTTTTTTCTTTAAAGCATAATTATAACCATATAAAACAGTAGCCCCATGTCCAGAATTAGGTTTATTAACAATATCTAATAAAGGCATCTTTTTCTTTAAATCAGAAACAATTTTAGAAGTATTATCTTTACTGCCATCATTTAAAATAACTAATCTTGAATTTTTTGAACCATACTTCTTAACTATTGGGTACCAGCCTTTAATAACATCAGCAATATTTTCTTCCTCATTATAAGCTGGTATAACCATATATAATGTATCTTTTTTCTTAAACATTCTTATAACTCCTTCTATAGTCTTCTTTATATACTTTTTTAATAATACCACCGCCTAAACATTCATCACCATCATAAAATACACAGGCCTGCCCTTCAGTAACAGCTTTAACACCTTCAGGATATTTAACTAATATATTTCCATTGTCTAATTTTTCAGTATAAACTTCATTATCTATTTGTCTATATCTAAACTTGGCCTTACATTTATGAGGAAGTTCATCCAATAAATTAACATCATCTATTTCACAGGCATAACTCATTAAATATTTATTTTCATCCCCCATAGCTACATATAAAATATTTTTATCTAAATCCTTTTTACAAACAAATAGCCTATCCTTAGTACCCCCTATATTTAAACCTCTTCTTTGCCCAACTGTATAATACATTAAGCCAATATGTTTACCTAATACCTCATTAGTATCAATATTGACAATATTTCCAGGATTATTTGGCAAATAGTTTTCTAAAAATTTTTTAAAATTTCTTTCTCCAATAAAACAAATACCAGTAGAATCTTTTTTATCAGCTGTAATTAAATCATATTCATGAGCTATTTTTCTAACTTCACTCTTTTGTAACTCCCCTACTGGAAATAAGACATTTTCTAACTGTTTCTTAGAAACTTGTGATAAAAAATATGTTTGGTCTTTATTCTTATCTAATCCTTTATAAAGTTTACCATCTATTAATCTCGCATAATGACCAGTCGCAATATAATCTGCTCCTAATTTACTAGCTTCTTTCGCAAACATATCAAACTTAATATATTTATTACACATAACATCTGGATTAGGCGTTCTCCCTTTTTTTAACTCATCCAAAAAATAAGTAAAAACATAATCCCAATATTCCTTTACAAAATCAACTCTTTTTAAAGGAATGCCTAATTTATTACAAACTTTTAAAGCATCATTATAATCTTTTTCTTGGGGACATATATCGTTTAAATCATTTGGATTGCCTAAAAAATCGTTATTAATTGTACTATCCCAGTTACGCATAAATAAACCTATAACTTCATATCCTTGCTTTTGAAGTAAAATAGCTGCTACACTACTATCTACTCCCCCACTCATTCCAACTACAACCTTTGGCATATTTATCACTTCCAATAATAATTATACAAAAAATATAGCTAAAAAGCTATATTTAAGTCAAAATATTAACAATCATATTAATTAATGAAGGAGCTAAATAAACCTCGTATAATGTACTGAATAATAAAATGATTAAAGAAAAACCTAATATAAATAAATATCTATTAAAAACACCTTTAAAATCAAAAGATTTCTTTTTAGTAAAACTATTTATAAGTCTATATGATAAAACTAAAGCATACGAAGAAATTAATAAATAAATCATTAAATTAATTATATGATGTGGAACTACGTATGCTAGAGCAATTAAAATGCCTTTAAAATTAAAATTAATAATAATACTTCCTATTGAAAATCCCAAAGCAAAAGCCTTAATAAATAAAAGCAGTAAAATCAAAATAAACCCAATAACCGATATACCTAAAATCCAAAATAAAATAGCTAACCCTAAAGTAAAAATTAAAGTATTAATTAATGTTCCATTATAATTTAAATTATTGCTATTTAAATTATTTAAAAAATTATTTAAATAATCACTAACCATAGTTTTATCTGAATCATTTAAAATAGTTACGAAAATACTTCCAGAAGCCACACCAACAGCAATTATCACAACTAAAAAAACAAATAAATTTTTATTAATGCGTATGTTACTTTTTAACTTGTTCATATATTTTTTCATATTTTATCCCTCATCAAATTATACTCATTTTAATGAAAAATATTCCAAAAGAATTAAAAATAGTATATAATTATTACGAGGTGATATTGTTGAATCCTAAAGTACAAAAAATTGCCGTATGGATTATGCTTATTGGTATAATAGCATTCTTTATAGCTGGCTTATTTGTTTATGTATAAAAAGCGTTTACTTAGATAGTAGACGCTTTAAAATTTTATGTAAGTTTTTTATTTAATATTTTATTTTTAATAAAAACAAAGATAAATGAAATAATCAAAACAAATATTACTCTTAAAATAGCAATTAAATAGATATTAAGTGACAATGTTGACCAATCAAAGGCAACATACTCAACTGAATGAATACATAAAATCGTTAAAGAAATTTTACCTATTTTTGTAAATATTTTCTGTAAAACATTACTTTTTTCCATTATCTTACATATAGCAATTATAGAATAAGAAGCACAAATTGATTCAATTATACTTAAAAAACCATAAGGATAACTTCTAACTGCTAATTCAATATATAAATTAAAGCCCAAACAAATAGTCCATATTACAAAGCAAACTATGAAAATAATTGTTTCATATTTTTTTATACTTTTTATATATTTATTAAAAATAAAACCAATATATAAATATAATAAAAATATTAATACTAAATCTATATTTTGTGGTAACCAGACAAATTTACCTACCATAATCCCAGTTAAAGCCAAAAATGAATAAATAATAAAATTATTACAAACACTTTTGTCATTAAATTTATAATTAATAATATCAAAAATTATTTTACTAAAAAATAATGCTATTAAAAACCAAATTGGACTAACTCCATTAAAGTTTATTCCAAATAAAGTATAATCACAACCATTGCCCCAACACAAATTCTTTATAAACTGTTTAACTATCTTTAAAAAAGAAAAATCATTATTAATATAAGTAAAAACAATTGTACATATAAATAAAGTTAAAATATAAGGCATTAATAGCTGCTTACAGTATTTTTTAATCCTATTCTTTAAATCATTTTTATCCCTAGGCATCTTGTATGTAATACCCGATAAAATGACAAAAAGAGGAATATGAAAAGAAAAAATAAATATATTCAAACTATTATATGGTATAGTATGACCAATAACCATTAAAATAATTGTTATACCTTTTGCAATATCAATCCAGTTAATTCTTTTTTTCATGTACTTCACTTCCAACTTATATTTAATTAATAATCAATACATTTATTAGAAATATAATAAATAATATCTTCATTTGTTTCTTGAGTATAATGTAAACCATCATTTGTATCAAATTTTAAATTATTATATGCATCACAATAATACATATTTTTTAAATTACTATCTTTTAATTTCTCTCGAATAAGTTTATTAAAGAGTTTTATTTTTTCTGTTGTTCGTTTATTATTTGGCTCAGTTTTATTCCTTTTTTCTTCATTAATAGGATTAACCGACATTATATATACTTTTACATTAGAAAACTTTTCCGCAAGTTTACTATATAACTTAAAATAATCTTCTACTATCTCTTCAACTTTTAAATTACTGTTAAGATCATTAACACCCATATTTACTAAAACATAATAATTAAATTCATCATTATTTAAAATTCTATGTACTTTTGGTAATGCAATATTTTCTAACCAATTAATTTTAGCACCACCTTTAGCCACAAATTGCATATTAAATGGTTTTACTATCTTTTCATCATCATTTATTAATTGCATTCTAGAATCACCAACAACTATTAATTTACTATTACTTATGCTATCTATTTTTTGAATAAAAGAGTTTTTAACTTTAGAATATATATTTTGATAATATTTAGTAGAGCACCCATAAAATGTTTCTTTATTTAGAAGCAAAATAAATATAAAAATAAAAAAACTAACAAAAATACCAGAAACAAATATAATAAAAACCTTTTTAAAATTACTTTCATTTATTTTTTTTAAAAAATTATTTTTTTGTACTAATAAAAATAAAAAAATTAGCAAAATTATGACAAAATAGCACAAAATATCAAAGTACTTTGTGTGTGTGATATAAAACAAAAAATTATCTTCACAAAATTTTAATGTCATAAAATCACCAACAATTATCTTATCATATTTTTCTAATAAAGAAAACTCATTGCCATAAAATACTACTTGTATTTTTCTTCATACATTCCATAATAAAAATGTAGTCTGATTATTTTATTAGGAGATGATTGTTTGCTTTCAAAAAAATTAAAAAAATCATTCTTCTTGCTTCTTCTATTCCTTTTTATTATACCAATAAATGTATTTGCTTATTCTGATAAAATTATTGTCGGAGGTCAAAATATTGGTATATCTTTAAATTCCCAAGGTATTTTAATTGTTGGAACTTATGAAGTAAATGGTACATCTCCTGCTAAAGAAGCTGGACTAAAAACAGGAGATATCATCAAAAAAATCAACAATAATGATGTTTCTAATATTGAACAAATGGCAACAGAAATAAATAAGTTAAAAGAAGAAAAAATAAAATTAACATATTCTAGAAACCACAAAGAAAAAGAAACCACATTAAATTTATATAAAGACGAAAATAACATTTATAAAACTGGTCTTTATGTAAAAGATAGTGTTACAGGTATTGGTACTTTAACTTTTATTGATCCAAACACCAAGATATTTGGAGCACTAGGTCATGAAATTCAAGAACAAACAACTGGTGAAATATTTGAAATAAAAGATGGATCAATATTCACCTCAACAGTAACAGATATAATTCCAAGTTCTGATGGAACACCAGGTGAAAAAAAAGCAGAATATAGCAAACAAGATATAACAGGACAAGTTAGTGAAAATACAACCCAAGGTATTTTTGGAACATATACAGCTGATATTAAAAACAATAAAACTTATAATGTTGCCAAACCAAACGAAATAAAAAAAGGTGAAGCCAAAATATTAACTGTATTAAATGGAACAACAATTAAAGAATACACCATTAATATAACTCATATTAATCATGAAAAACAAAAAAATAAAAACTTTATCTTTGAAATAAAAGATAAAGATTTACTAAACAAAACAAACGGTATCATCCAAGGAATGAGTGGTTCCCCTATTATTCAGGGTAACAACATCATAGGAGCAGTAACCCATGTTGTAATTGATAATCCTCACAAAGGTTATGGAATATTTATTACAAATATGTTAGAAGAAGCAGAAAATTAAAAGGATTAAATAAAGCATTTTAATCCTTTTTACTTAAATGATTTTTTAAATAAGGTGCAAGAAGAATAATTGGTAAACTTGTAAATAATCCATAAACATATCTATATTCAGCAAAAACAGGGGAAGCTAACATCATAGTAATCCATAGTCCAACAAACGGAATATACCACGCAAAATACTTATCTTTACCTATCTTTCTAATAGATGCGACGACAATACTTAAAAATAACAATATAAAACCTAAACCAATTCCCCAGCATAATACAGATAATGAATAATCTAATGAATTAACACGATCTATAATTTTAGTCAAAATATTTGGTAATAAATTAACATTATGAACACCATAAGTGTTTTCACTAGATAAAGAACCAGTAGTCCAATATTTTACACTAGGATACCAATAACCTAATGTCTGTGATAAATATGCTTCGACATATGTATCAGGATTTTTTAAAAACAAACTAAACCATGTTTCTAAAAATTGTTTTTCAGTTGTTGCTAATATCCCTCTATTAGCATGATTTTTAACTGGATCAACGATATGAGGAGCATAAACATTTTTTATTTCAGCAAAATCAAATATTGTCATTAAATATTCTTTCTCCTCTTTACCCATTTTTCCATCAGAAGCTATAACCCTACCAACTTGCTGTAATGGTACACCTAATGATTCAACATTACTTGGCTTTTCTACTTTTAAATAATTATAAACAGGACCAGTAACAACGAAATATAAAGTAAATAATCCTATTAAAATGGGCAAGATAATTTTTATTTTTTTTCTAAAACAATAAATAAAGAAAGGTAAACATACTATCATTATATAAATACCATTGTTTCTAAAAAATAAAATCATAACAGCAGAAATAACAAACAAAATGATATTAGATATTTTTAACTTATCAGTTAAAGTCATCTCAATAACACTTATAAGCATTATTAACATTGCTCCACCAAATAACACATCTTTCCATACTGTAACGGAATATAAAGCAAACTGTGGTAATAATGCATAAGCAAATAGCACCAGTACAACTATAATTGAGTTAAACTTATGTTTATACAAAAATTTAACCGCATAAGCAAAAATAGCTGATAAAATAAGCATTTGAATAATTGTATAAAAGCCCATAGCCATATTTGTATTATTAAACAAAAATTTTCCGAGATTATATATCCCTCCCTCAAACCAAGTTTGAATAAAAGGATGATTATTTCTAAAAATCATATCCTCAATATAAGATAGTTGCACTCTCGAATCCAATGTCATAATACCAGGAAAATAACGTAAAAAATATGGTAACCAAAGCAAAAAAATCATACCCCAACTAATAAAAAATATTTTTTTATCAGATTTTCTTTCGTTTTGACAAAGTAAATTAATATTTTGAATTTTTGTAAAAAAAGTATTAAACAATAAATTCAAAAATATAAAAACCCCACCAAAAGTAATTAATAATTTAAATAAAATTCTGACATTAAAAATATTTAAGGTATTATTTGTCATACTATTTTCTACAACATTACCTACACAAATCAATAAAGAAATAAGAACTGAAATAAGAATTGATAATTTATTCATTTTCTTGTTAATTTTTAATTTAAAAAACATAAAAACAATTGCCAACAAACCAAGCAACAAAAAAACATTATAATTTTTTTCAATTCCAATAATCATTAAAATAGAACTATAAGAATATATTGCTAAAATTATCTTTAAAATATTACTTTTATATTTACTAAAATTTTTTTGTATTTCTTTAAAAAATTCTTGCATAAATAACCTCCACTGATATTACTTAAAAACCGCTATTTTTTGAATAAAGTAATTTAAAACAAATAATATAATATCGACAAAAAACTTAATTATCACAGCAAATGTATCTATTAAATATTTATTAATTAAATAAACTAAAATACTTGAAACAAACATCTGAATTACTACTAAAACATAATATTTAAAAAGCATTTTCTTACTATATTTTTTAAAAACAAACTTAGAATTTATTACAAAATTATATAAAGAGGATAAAATTCTCGCACATACAGTAGAAAAGAAAATTGATTCATATCCAAAAAACAAACCAAAAATATAATTAAAAATACTAAAGAAAAGTAAATCTAATACAAAAGAACTTCCGGCCGAAAAAACATATACTAAAAAAACTTTATTTTGTTTTATTAATTGCATTTTTAATAATTCCTATTTCTTGAGCTAACACAATACTTTTTCTTTTCTCTAAGTTATTTAAACGATATAAATCAAATGATAAAATTAATAAGCATATCATACCACAGAAAAATAGTAAATTAGAGATTGTTTCTATACCAACCAGCTTACTAATTTTTATTAACATTTCTGGAAACAATATAAAAGCAAACATTAAAATACCAATCAAAAACCAAAGAATAGAACTTTTTATTGGCATCTTATCCTTATGTACAGCATTTAAAACAATACAAAAATAAAAGATAATAATTATAATTGCAAAAATTTTCAAATTTAAAGATAACATTAATTTTTCCTCCCAAATTTATTTAAATCCAATAGTAAAATTGATAAACATACATTAAACATATAGTAAATAGAACCAAATAATTTTATAGAAGAAGATCCCCCTACTCTTTCATGCATCATAACCCCAACTTCTTTAAATTTAAAACCATTTTTTATTAAGGCATAATTAGTAATTGGTTCCGGAAAATCGTATGGATAATTCTTAGCAAATATTTGAATAATATTTTTATTAATGGCTCTAAAACCACTAGTAACATCCAACAATTTTTTTCCAGATAACATTTTTATCAAAAAAGATATTATATTAATCCCAAGTTGTCTAGCTTTTGTAGATCTAAATTTACTAGTATTATCAATAAATCTAGATCCAACCACAATATCTGCTTCTTTTTGCACTATTGGTTCGATCAGTTTGTCAATATAATTAATATCATGTTGCCCATCTCCATCAAATTGAATAGCTATATCATAGTCATTATAATAAGCATATTTATAACCTGTTTGGACAGAAGCACCTATCCCTAAATTATATGGTAAATCGATATAATTAATTTTATTACTCTCTAATAAAACTTTAGTTTGATCAGTACTACCATCATTAATCACAATATAATCAATATTATATTTCTTGTAATTTTTAATTTTATTCACTGTATTAATTATATTAGCTTCCTCATTATAAGCTGGAATAATTATCAAAATTTTCATAAAACATCCCACCGTATTTCAAAACAATTATATCAAGTGCATAATTTAAAGTCAATAAAACACAAGTACAAAAATCCTTGTGTTTTAAAACAAATTCAAAATAAATTTTGACCCAGCTTACCTCACAGTAAACTATTTCTACTTCATAAAAATCTTAGACTCCTCCATATAGAGTATCGGATAGTTGCTACCCTACTTTATATTTATTTGTCAAATATTTATCTGATCATGATCATTTACTTTCATAACATTTATTAAAAGAAATCCACAAATCAATCCCAAAAATAAAGTACAAATCCACTCGTCAAATACATTGCCACTCATTATTCCTGCAAAAAATACAAGCATAATACTTCCGGCCAATGTAACATTTAAAAATGTAAATTTATTTTTATAATCCTTAAACATTTTGTATAAAGAATAACACAATATACAGAAATAAGGAGCAATAAATAATATAATACCGACAAATCCAATAGAATACATATGAACATAAATATCATTTTCCATATAACAAGGAGCATTTCTCAATCTAGTAAATGACATCCCTACAACATAATCTAATTTATTATCGTTAAGAGCAATAATATGATTGGTAATATCTGTCTTTAATTGACGGTGATTAGCTCTATCTTCAAAAGGAATTTCATATTCATCAAGCCAAAAATCTGGATCTTCTGTATAAGGATAAATTATTTCGATATATGTTCTATCAACGCCAAAGGTATTATAGGAATTTTTAACAAACTTAACTTTTTCTTTTTTTAAAGCTTTTTTTTCTTTTTCAGTTAAATCTTCTTTTTCCTTTTCTGCAATATATTTTTTAAACTTTTCTAATGATTTTTTAGAATTAGTAGCACTCAATTCATCCTCAACCTGTTTTGAATTATCATTGATATATGTCCTATTCATAACAGGAGAATATGGCAAAATAGAAGCAAAAATCGCCATCATTACAACCAATATTACTAAAGCTTTTTTATTAATAACCATTTCTTTTTTAAAATATACAAAGAATAAATATACAAAAATCATTGCTATACATATAAGAATCCACCCTATCGAAGCAACCCTAGTTCCAAGCATAATCATTGACAAAATAGTTAAAGCTACAGTAATAGTATGTAAAAAATTAGCCTTGTTAAAATAAATATAAATCAAAATTGGTAGTAAACATACTAAGACACCACTCACCTGATTTGCCATATGAAATATCCCTTTAGAAGCAACTTCTAAATACTTATATTTATCATAAGTAGAACTTAAAAACCATTCAAAGAATGTAGCCTTAATTGGTTGTGTTCCACCACCATAAGATGCTAAAGCAAAACCCAAGAAATTAGATAATACCATGGTTACACTAAAAATTAAGGCAACAGCTACCACGATAATTTGAAAATATTTTAAACTTAATTTCTTTTCATAAGTAATAAAAACAATTAACAATGGCATAATCATTCTTACAAGATAAAACATTTCCTTTAAAAATGAATAATTACCAAAATTACCATAAGGTACATAAAAATTTAATGAATTAATATGATGAAAAATTGCATATATTGTATAAACAACTATGCCTATTATTAAAGCCTTGTATTTCTTTTTATCCTTAAACCATATAAAGCTTGTAATAATTAATATCATCATGATCAACATTCTAATAATAGTAGATGGTGAAAATTTAAAAATTGCTATTAAATTATCACTATAAAGCCAAAAAATATCAAATACTGGTTGTGCTATCATAAAACCAATAAATAAAAATAGCATCACATTTTTTAGTTTTTCGTTTTTTAACATGTTGTCCCTCCATCTAATAAATCTTCTATTTGTTTTACTATCTTTTCTGTATCATAATAAAAATCTTGCAAATTATTTTTATAGTCATCTAAAATTTTATTATTATTAATAACTTTAAGCAAAGCATCATAAAGACCATCTTCACTATTTTCAGTAATTATTCCATATTTATCATCCATAATTTCT
>CALVID010000021.1 GCA_944329355.1 uncultured Bacilli bacterium | reverse complement strand
CCAAAATTTATGATAATAATTATCATCATCTTACCAGTAATTTATGCCATAACCAAAGATTTCCACATATTTAGTAAAGTAAGTCTCATCATGTTTTTTACCTCCTTATTCTTTATTATCATAATATTAACTGGTTTAGTAGGAAACGTAAATATAGATAATATAAAACCTATTTTAAATAATAGTCCAAATAATATTTTATATGGTACGTTTTGCTTTATTGGATTCAATATCCTTCCACTATTCCTTTTAAATCTCATTCCAAAAGAAAAAATAAATAATTATAAAATTAAAAATAGTTTCATATTTTATCTAATAAGTGCCCTGTCCCTTTTAAATGTCATGTTTCTAACCATCAGTATCTTTGGTATTCATCTATCCGAATTATATAACTATCCAAGCTTTCATTTATTAAAAAGGGTTAGTGTCTTAGATATAATTGATAGAGTTGAAAGTATTTTATCATTAGAATGGTTTCTAGCCTTATTTGTTCAAATAATGATTACCTTATATTTTATAAAAGAAGCCATAAAAATAACCTTTAAACCAAAAGAAAAAACAAACAACATTATAATTACCATTGTTTGTCTAATATTAGCTACCTTAAGTTATATTATCTTTCAAACAAAAGGCACCGAAATAGCTTATTTCAAAAACATATTAATATACTTGCTTTACTTTGTATATTTTATAATTCCACTAATAATTTTTATAAAAAGTTTAAAAAAGACCTAACTTTTGAACTACTAAAATACCAATAACCGCAATAATTCCTAAAATTAAAATAGTTACAAAAATAGTTTTAAAAACAGAGCCTTTCTTAACTTCATCCTCATCATAATTTACAAAATCCTTTTTCTTTAATTTCAAATTAGATGTAAAGAACGAATTATCCATAGTTTGTTCTTTTTTATCATAACCTGATTGTTTTTTATTTTCCTCAATCAAATCTTTTATATTATTTAAATTTCCAACTTTAGTATCCTCATCTTTAGCTTGCAAATCACTAAACATATCAGCAGCTAAAGATGCATCATCCATTTTATTAAGCATATTAGTATTAGAAATTGTTTTAATCATATCATCTAAATCTTCATCATAATAATCTTTTCTATTAACATTTCTCTTTAACTCAATATTTTTAAGTACATCATAACTAGTCTTACTAAGAACTCTTTCTTTGTCATCAGGTTCTTTCTTTTCCCTAGCCTTAGATAGAACATCCATTATATCATAAGTTCTATCTTCATCTTCTTTATATTTTTTAGTAACCTTAGGTAACTCTACGATCTGCTTATTCTCATCAGTTAATCTTCTATATCTTCTTTCAGCTTGATACTTTTCCCTAGTTTCCAACATCTTCTTAACCTTTGTAATATCTATCTCATTAGTATTATCAATATTTGCAATACCTTCAATATTACTATATTTACCATAAGAATAAATACTATTATAAAGCCTAGTATTTCTCTTAGTTCTTGTTTTACCTTGATTTTCAGTCTTATAGTACCTCTCCATTCTTGATGCCACCCGTACCACCTCTTATTATTAATAATATCATATTTTGTCATATTTTAAAAGGCAGGAATAATCTTTTTAATAATTTTCAGCATAAAAAAACATTGAAGTCTAATCAATGCTTTCCATTAAATATTTTGACAAACGTTTTTCCTTTTTCGATAGTTAAAGAACTATCATCTAAACAATCTTGAGAAAATTTTTCCCATTTTTCACTCAATCCATTAATTGATGTATCATATATAATTCGATCAGCTGGAAATTCTCTAGCATAATCGGTCTTCTCTTTACCACATGCCACACAACGACATGTAAAATAAAGTCTACCTTCCCAACTATCATAATCTTCGTTAAGCAAAATCCAAACTGGATGTTGACAATTTTCTTGCTCACTATACACAATATCTTGATTTAAATTGATTATTCTTGCATTCGTTTCACGAAGTAAACTACTTACCGCCACATACTCCTGAACCTTTGGGTCTTCTAATAATTCTTCTTGTATATGCTCTAACTCTTTTTTCCCTTCTTTTAAACTAGCTAACAACTTCTTATTCTTTCTGATTTCTTCATCAGTCATCAACACACAAATACCTCCAACTACATTATACCACAGATAAACTATTTTTATGTCATTTCCCTTGCTTTTTTTTTAATAATTATCTATAATTTTTATGGAGGTATAAAAATGACAAAAGTAAAAGTAGACAAAGATAAATGCATTGGTTGTGGAGCATGTACTGCCACATGTCCAGAAGTATTTGACTTTGATGATGATGGATTAGCTAAAGTCATTAAAGATGAAGTAAATGATGAAGTAAAAATGGCCGCTGAAGGTTGTCCAACAGAAGCCATTGAAATTGAAGAAAACAATTAAAGTTTTCTTTTTGTATAGAAAGAGAGCAAAAATATGGAACTAACAATAATAAATTTTAATATTCAAAATAAAGTTTATATCAAAAATTATGATGGAAAAAACAGCCCAAAAATCTTTAGTAAATTAATAAAAGAAGAAAAACCAGATATAATTTGTCTTCAAGAATTAACAGATAACTATCAAACCAAGTTACAAAAATATATACCCAATTATAAATTTACAGGTCAAAATAGATTTAAAGAAAAAAGTCCTTGGTATAACCACTTTGGAGAAAATAACTCCATCATCACTAATTTAAACATCTTAAAAACTCAAACCTACTCATTATCCAAAGATATAGACAAGTTAGGAAAAAGAAGCTTTCTATCTATATTTCCTAGAATTGCTACTGTTACAACCGTAACAAAAGAAAATCAAACCTTTACTATTATAAACACTCATTTAGATCATCTATCAAATCATGCAAGAAAAACACAATTAATTTATTTAAAACAAATAATTGAAGCAAATAACTACCCTATTATTTTAGTAGGAGATTTTAATTTAAATACAGATAACAACATTTTCATAGATTTTATAAAATACATGAACATTAAAAACTGTAAATTAGTTCCTATAAAAGAAAAAACATTTAAACCACCTGTAAACCCCTTTAAAATATCATATAATTTCAAAACTCCAGACCATATATTTATTCCAATAGACTTTAATATTGAAAATATAGATGTCATAGATAATAATATAAGTGATCATAAATTAGTAAAAATCAAAATAAAAAAATAGCTATTTTTTAGCTATCGCATATAATTTTTTAACCTCTTTAATATTTAAATGCCTATATTCTCCAGACTTAAGTCCATCTAAAGTAAGACCCGCAAATTTTTCTCTTTTAAGTTTAGAAACATGATATCCAATCGCTTCAAACATTTTTTTAACCTGATGATTCCTACCTTCATAAATCATAAGTTCTATTAATGAACTTTTTTTCTTTTTATCTATTTTCTTAATCTTAACCCTAGCCTTACCAGTTTTCTTACCATCTATAATAACCCTTTTTTCCAAAGACTTAACTAAACTAGGGATAACAATATCATCTATTTTAGCTACATAAACCTTTTCAACTTCATGAGATGGATGAATTAATAAATTAGTAAGTTCTCCATCATTAGTAAGTAATAAAATTCCACTAGTATCATAATCTAATCTACCAACAGGATATAATCTATTTTCACTTTCCACAATATCGACAACCGTTTTACGACCTTTATCATCATGCGCACTTGACACTACTCCACGTGGTTTGTAAAGTAACACATATTCTTTAGGCTCTAATTTTAAAGTAACACCATTAATAATAATCGTATCAGAATAACTAACCTTACTTCCTAAAGTATTAATAATTTCTCCATTTACCCTTACTTTACCATTTAAAATTAACTCCTCAGCTTTTCTTCTAGAGCAGTATCCACTATTCGCAATAATTTTCTGTAATCTCTCCATACAAATCACCTATAAAAATTATACATAATAAACATTAAAAAAACAAGGGAACCAAAATCAAAGCTATTATAACCATGAATAAATCAGTAAGTAATCCCGCCCACAAAGCATATTTAATTTTCTTAATTCCCACAGTCCCAAAATATAAAGTAATCACATATAAAGTTGTATCACTAGAACCTTGAATAACCGAAGCTAAAACACTGATAAAACTATCAGGACCATAAACCTTATACATATCATTAAGTAAAGCCAAACCAAAACTTCCAGAAAGTGGCCGCATAATAGCAATCGGTAAAACTTCCAAAGGAATATTTATAAATACCAAAATAGGTTTTAAAAAATCAAAGAAATAATCAATAACCCCACTTTTTAAAAATATATTTACCCCAAATATCATTGCTAGTAAAGAAAAAAACATGGAACTAACCATTGGAAGCCCTTCTTTAGCCCCACTTACAAAACTATCATAGACATTTACTTTCTTATAAGCCCCATATATAATAACCACTAAAACCAAAATAGGAATAAATAAACTAGAAATCATCTTCATTTATAGTGCCTCCTACTCCATAGCCTATCTATAATAAGTCCAAATACTAAAGAAATAAAACTAATAATCACACAAGGAATTACTATAAAAGAGGGATCTTTACTATCATAAAGTATTCTAAGTGAAATAATAGTAGTTGGAATAATACATAAACCACAAGTATTAATAATTAAAAAAGTAATCATACTTCTGCTTGCTTCTTCTTTATTCTTATTTAAAGATTGTAATGATTTCATTGCTTTAAGTCCAAAAGGCGTAGCCGCATTACCAAGTCCAAACATATTCGCAATTATATTAGAAGAAATATACCCCAAAGACTCATGTCCTTTAGGAATTTCTGGAAAAATCTTGTGTAAAAGAGGATAAATTAATTTAGAAACCTTATCTAATAATCCAGATTCCTTAGCAATATTCATAATCCCAAGCCACAAAGATATCAAAGGAAATATCTGCATCACAAGTTCCAAAGTAGCCTTACCAGAAGAAAGTATTTGAGTATTTAATAAATCAGCTTTACCAGTCAATATCAAACATAAAGAGCCAACAACAATTAAACCAATCCATAACTTATTAATCATTTAAACCAGCTTAATATTCTATCCCAAAGACTTCTCTTCTCTTTACCCTTTTTAACATAAATATCCTCCTCATGCACCACTTTATCACCCAAATAAACCTTAACTAAACCAACCTTGTCATTAGATTTATATTTTCTTTTTTTACTAATTTCATACTTTAATTTCAAAATATCTTTTTCACTTTCCCTAAGTAAATACTTAAAATCATTTTTCAAATAAAGCGTATCTTTTTCATAATAATCTTCTAAAGGAATTGTAATCTCTCCTTTATTTAAAATCCAATAAGATTTATATTCTCTAAAAGCTTCTTCATATAAATTTTTATGGTCATTAAAGTCATCCCCATCATTAATAGTAACCACTGTCAAATTTACATTATCCTTACTCGCACTTGTCACTAAAGTTCTCTTAGCTATTTTTGTAAACCCCGTTTTACCACCAGTAATATACTTATAAGTAGATAAAAGTTTATTCTTATTGTGCCACTTATAAACATTTTTATCAGTCTTAACTGTATAATCCTTAGTTCCTGTAATTTCTCTAAACATCTTATTTTTCATTGCATAACTCATAAGAAGTGCCATATCATAAGCCGAAGAAAAATTTCCTTTTTCCTCATCCAAACCACTAGGATTATTAAAAGTAGTATTTTTCATACCCAAATCCTTAGCCTTATCATTCATCATTTTAACAAACTTATCAATATCACCAGCCACCGCAACCGAAATGGCTATCGCCGCATCATTACCACTTCTAAGCATTAACCCGTAAAGTAAATCTTTTAATTTAATTCTCTCTCCAATTTGTACATAAATACCAGAGCCATATGCTTTTAAAATCTCATCACCAATAACAACCTCCTTATCAATATCACTATTTTCAATCGCAACAATTGCTGTCATAATTTTAGAAATAGAAGCCACACTTTGAACATAATGTACATCTTTACCATAAATAACTCTTAAAGAATCCATATCCATTAAAATAGCCGACCTCGCACTAGTAGAATAACCAAAAACTTTAAAAGGTAAAAATAAAATTAATAAAAAAATTAATTTTTTCACGCTTATCACCTAAAAAATTATATACAAAAAAATGGACAAATATGTCCACTTATTCACTCATTTTGTTCAATAAATAAATTCATAAAATTTTTTATTAATCAATAAAAAAGACTATATAAAATTATTTCATTTTATTATAGTCTTTAAGAATTAGCCGTTTGATCATCATTTGTAGTATCATTTAAATTATCATCTGATGGCCTTTTGTCATCCGTTGTATTTGCTTGATCATCAGTCGTTTCAGATGCATCTAAATCATTATCAGAGTTTTCTGAAATATTATAATTTACATCTGTAACACCATAAAGGCCACTAAGTTTTCTCAAATCATCTTCGCTTAAATCCTCAATTTTCCACTCTTCATCTTCCTTAGTCAAATGAAAAGTAATAGTATAAGTTTCTGTATCAGTTACTTCTTTTAGTCTATCAAGTCTATAAGTAGCAAAAGTATTATCATCATCAAACTCATCAGGATTATTTAAACGATAGTCATTTGCTTCGTTAACTACATCAGCATAACTCCTTACTGTAACTTCTGCATTTACAGTTGCAGTATCACCATCAATTGTTTCATCTTTTATTTCATACTGCATATCACGATAATGTGTCTTCATGAAATCACTATAATCAGTTCTTTCAGCATCTGTTAAAGTAGTATCATTAGTTAACACTTCATCCAAATCATTAATAACACCATCATCATTAGTTTGATATTTATTTAAATAATCTTCCACTTTTTTTGTTGGAGTATTACCCATATTAGCCGTACAACTACAACCAGTAAGCAAAACTATAGCTACTAATGAATATAATATTTTTTTCATAACTTCCCTCCTCAATATATATTGTGGAAAATTATCAAAAAATTATACTATTTTTTTTAAATTACTTTTATAAATAGGATTCAAAGACATTCCAAGTCCTTCTAATAATTCCTCAGAATAAGTTAATCTAGCTTCTGATTTTTTAAAACTTTTTATATAAATCGATCCTGCCATTTCTAATTTAGCATTAAAATAATTAATACTTCCAACTTTAGTTTTATAAAATAAATCACCATATATTTTTGCATTAGACTCTGTTAATTCAATATAACCAGATCGAATTAAATTTTTCACCACATTTTGCACGTTTTCATCACTTTTTAAAGCAAAATAACCCAAATCTGGCGTCTTAACTACAGCACCATTAATTATCTTAAAATTATTTTCACTACACCTATCCACATCAAAAAATTGATTATAAGTCGGATCTAAAATATAAGTTTTAACCTCATCATCAACCTTAAAATCTGCTATTAAAAAACTATGACCTAAAATATCATTAGTAATTGCTTTAACTGTTTCAACCGGTTTATAAGATATATTTAATTTATCAAAATACCTTGCTATAACAGACTGTGCTGTATCACACATAAAATTAAAACTATAATCACTAAGCTCTTTATTCTTGTTTAATGATAAAATCTTTCTAGTTTGATAAATAACATAATTTAAATAATAATCAAGTTCATTTTGTAATAAACTTTCACCTTTACAACACTTTTCTTCTATACTATTTATTATATCCAAATCTACATTATCCATTATATTAATCTTTACATCAAAAATTTGACTCATAAACATCACAAAATAATTATACTACATTTTCATTTTGTTTTAAACTATATTAACTATCATGATTTAAAGCACGTAGATTTTTATTTGGAATTCCGTTTTATGATAAAAAACAGAAATAACCTCCGTAATTTTGTCATGCAACAATTTAAATAATATTAGATAATATTAAATAAAATTAAAAGACTTATTTCCGTTTTCTTATTTTAAACCAGTAATAAGTCTTGTAAATTAAGTTTTATTTTTTTAAACTGCATTTAGTCTAAAAATTCACGTTAACTCGTTAGTTCGAATAAATTTATAAAAAATGGTGGACCCGAGGAGAATCGAACTCCTGTCCAAAAACACTTCCAAATAGATATCTACAAGTTTAGTTAGTTAAAAGATTTCCTAATAAAAATTAGTAACTAACAACTATTCTATTAGTAAGCCTATAAAATTCATCACTATCCCTAGGCTAAATAATGATATATCTTCCTAAAAGCGAACCCTTAAAATTCTTCGGAAGCAAAAGAATTAAAAGAGTGTACCTTGCCAACCTTAGGCAAATGCTGGTACGTAATTATTTCTGTTTCCAGTTATATTTAAGTTTAGACTTAACGTGTCGCTCCGGCTTGCAATCTATCCATCCATGCTCCTGTCGAAACCAAAAACGGGCCCAATTTATTAAAGCTTTTATATTATATCACATAAAAGCTTTTTAACAAAATTCATCTTTTTAATCTTGCCCTAATATTTCTTTCGATATCTCTCTTTTTTATATCTTCTCTTTTATCATAATTTTTCTTACCTTTAGCAAGACCAATTAATACCTTAGCCTTACCATTTTTCAAATAAACTTTTAAAGGCACTAGTGTATAACCTTCTAACTTAATCTTATCACGAAACTTTAAAATCTCTTTTTTATGAAGTAAAAGTTTTCTTTCTCTAGTCTCATCATGATTAAAAAGATTTCCATTATCATAACTACTAATATGCATATTGATAAGAAAAATTTCATTATTTTTAACCCTCGCATAACTATCTTTAATATTAGCTTTACCTAATCTTAAAGACTTAATTTCAGTACCAGTTAAAACAATACCTGCCTCTACAGTTTCAAAAATCTGATAATTATACTTTGCTTTTCTGTTTAGTATTTCCATTTTTATCACCTTTATAAAGTCTAAAATTAATAAGCCCTTTATCTTTTATAACACTATCAACCACAATTTCTATAGCCTGACCAAGTATATATCTTCTCTTATTTCTTTTTCCTACTAAACTAAATGTTGCTTCATCATAGAAATAATAATCATCTTCTAACTGATCTATCTTAATCATACCTTCAACCAAATTAGGAAGTTCTACATAAACACCATAATTAGTAACCGTACTAATAACACCTTTATAAACCTCACCTATATGACTTTCCATATATTCAGCCATTTTCATATCATCTACATCTCTTTCACACTGGGTAGCAGCCATTTCCCTTTCAGATGAATGCTTAGCTATCTCTGGTAAAGTACTATTATAATAATCTATAATTTGATTATCAATATTATGATTAAATAAATAAGTTCTAAGTAATCTATGTACTGTTAAATCAGGAAATCTTCTAATTGGTGAAGTAAAATGTGTATAAAATTTACTAGCTAATCCAAAATGCCCAATATTTATACTATCATATACTGCTTTTTGCATACTTCTAAGTAACATAGAAGACAAAATATTATATTCTTGTTTATCCTTTAACTGACTCAATATATTTTGAATAGTCTTAGGTGTAATATTTTTTAAATTCGCATTTACCTTATAACCGAGTATATTTACAAAACTCAAAAAACTTCTAATCTTTTCTTCATCAGGTAAACCATGAACACGGTAAATAAAAGGTAATTCCATATAAGATATTGTACTAGCAACCGTTTCATTTGCCATAATCATAAAGTCTTCAATTAAATTCTCTCCAGTATCTTGAATTCTTTTTTGAATATCAATTGCCTTACCTTCTTTATCAGTAATAATCTTAGGTTCAGGAATATCAAAATCTAAATAACCTTTTTCTATTTTATGTTTTCTAATAATCTTAGAAAGTTCTTCCATCAATCTTAAATCACTAACAAATTCTTCATAACCATCAGGAATAACATTCTCATTTAAAATTTTATTAACATTCTTATAAGTCATTTGTTTTCTAGATTTAATATAACTCTCAAAAATCTCACTATCCACTAATTTACCTTTATCATCAATTTCCATCACACAAGAAATAGTAAGTCTAATAACATTTGGATTAAGTGAACAAATACCATTAGAAAGCTGATGAGGAAGCATTGGTATAACCGTATTAGCCAAATAACTACTTGTCCCTCTTAAATAAGCCTCATCACCTAAAGCAGTACTTTCTTTAACATAATGACTGACATCTGCAATATGTACACCCAATAAATAATTACCATTATCTAATTTTTTTATACTAATTGCGTCATCAATATCCTTAGTATCATCACCATCAATAGTGAATATCACTTCATTAGTTAAATCTCTTCTACCTTTAAGTTCATTTTTACTAACTTCATCTGGAATACTTTTAAGTTCTTCTATTACTCCATCTGGAAACATATCATTGATCTGATATCTTGCAGCAATCGATAAAATATCAACTCCAGGATCATCCTTATGGCCTAAAATACGAATAATCTTACCTTGATAATAATTACTTTTACTAATTTTATTTTCAACCTTCACAACAACTTTATGACCAGGCACTACTCCATCTGCATCATCTTCAGGAATTTCTACAATAATATTTAACTTATCATCATCTAACTTTATAAAATTCTTATCATTTTTCTTATAAAATTCTCCAACTAATAAATTATTTAAATTTCTTTGATTAACTCTTAAAACAGCAGCTTCATGTCTACCTTCATCAAGAACTTTAATAACAACCTCATCACCATTAATAGCCCCGTTTACGTTATCATTAGAAATATAATAATCCTTTTCTTCTCCCTCGATAATAACAAAACCAAAGCCACGCCTATTAGCCACAAAAGTACCAATCTTCTGAGATTTATCATCAAATTTAGTATACTTACCCTTATTAGTAAGTCTTACCTTTAAATCCCTAATTAATTTACTTAAAACCTCTGGTAAATATGGAATCTCCTCATCAGATAGTTGAGCCAAAATTTCTTCATAAGTTAAAGCTTTATTATGACTACTAATTATATTAAAAATTTTTTCTTCCATACAAGCACCCCTTTATATTAATTATAAAGCAAAAAAGCTAAAAAATATAGCTTTTATTAACTTTTAACTTTATTTTTTACAAAATATCCTAAACAAAATGCACTAGAACCAATAAATGCGACTATCATATCCATCATTGTATCTGTAACCCCTGTTTCAACAACTCTTTGAGCATCTCCTCCAAATAATATATTACATACAAATTCAAAAGTCTCCCAAGCAAAAGCACAAAAAGCACTAAAAGAAATAATAAATAAAACACTAAACCAAATTTTATTTTTAGGTAATAATAACACTCCTACATAAGCCGTAAGTATTCCAGAAAAAGTATGCACTACCTTATCAAACCCTTCCCATTTATTATAAAACTCACATGTAACCCCCATATAATGGGCCAGAAAAATAAATATAAGCCAAATAAATATTACTCCATCATTTAATTTAACTTTAAATAATTTATTAACAATATAAGGTAAACTAGCCGTTAAAATAATACTAGAATCTTTCAAAATAATGACAATTCCTTTATCTAACTCTCCTAAAATTGTAATAAATGAACAAACCAAAGTAATAATAAGTAAAATTATATTAATTTTCTTCATGCCCTATTGCCTCCACATCTACTTGATTAATTGCATCAAACCTCTTAGTAATTTTATCAGTTGTTGTATGTATATCTTTAACATCTTTACTAACTGTTTCAATACTTCTATAAAGCTTATCCCATCTATCCTTATAACGCTTAAATTCTACATCCAAAAGTCTTAATTCCTGATGGATAACCTTAGTATACTTATCCCTTTCAATATTTTTAATAATAATTTGTAAAGTAGTAAGCGTACTAATTAAAGTTGTAGGTCCGCATATCCATACTCTTTTATTATAAGCATAATCAATAATATCTTGATGATATGCATTAACCTCGGCAAAAATAGCTTCAGCTGGTAAAAAAAGTATAGCCTGATCAGTCGTTTCACCAGGAATAATATACTTAGAAGCAATCGCATCAATATGTTTCTTCATATCACTTTTAAATTTCCTCTCAGCTAAAGTTGGATTCGGATTTTTCTTATCTACCATAGCTTGATAATCTTCCAAAGGAAATTTAGAATCAATCGCGATTAAACCGAGTGGTTCAGGAGCAAAAATAACACTATCCGCAACCGTACCATTACTTAAAGTATATTGCAATCTATATATATTATCTTTATTTTCTCCAAAAACATTCACTAAAATGTGTTTTAAATTAACTTCACCAAAAATTCCTCTTGTTTTTTTATCAGTTAAAACACTTTGTAAAGACACAATATCACTAGATAGAGAATCAATTTTCTTTTGAGCCTCATCTATTTTAGATAGTCTTTCTAAAACAGACACAAAAGTCTTATTAGTCTTTTCAAAATTTTGATCTAACCTTTCATTCACCTTATCATTAATAACATTTAATCTTTTCTCAATTCTATCATTTAAAGCGTTAAAATCATCAGTTAAATTTTTATTAATATCACTCTTAAAATCTCCAAGTTCTTTAACCATTTCTGTCTCTAACTTTCCAAGTCTCTCTGTAATATTAGATTCGTTTACATTTTTGGTTAAAGCAATAATACTAACAATTAATATAACTACAAGTAATCCAATTATTATATATTCCATATTACACCTCTATTCTTTATCCATTATATCTTATATCAATTGCTGTTTCAAGGACAAATGGCATATCTGTCTTCCTTGAAATACAAACTTATTTTTTACAAAGCAAATTTCAATCTAAGAAATAAAAATACTGAAAATTAATTTTCAGTACTTAAGTATTTAAAATCCAAGCTTCATAACCACCAATAATATTGATAACATTATATCCTTTAACTCTTAACACTTGAGCAAGTGTCTTAGAAGAACTACCTTTTTGACAATAAACATAATAAGTTAAATTAAAATTCAAAAATCTTTCTGGAAAATTCATTAGCTGGCTAGCATTTAAATTAATAGCTCCAGGAATATGATTATCATTATATTTTTGTGGCATTCTAATATCGATCACATTTGGATTATTTATTTTTAAAAATTCTTCTATCGTAACTTCCAACTAATCACCTCTAACATATTATATGTTAGATAAATAATTAAAAGTAAGTATAAACATCATTTACACATTAGCTTATTTTCCCCAAATATTAATCATCATCATCCGCAAAGAAATCATCAAAGAATTGATCATCTGTAACATAATCACTACTTTTGCTTGTATTACTTTCAGAAGATTTATTAACCGCCTTATTTTCAACAACTGGTTGATATTGTTCTTCTTTTACTGTTTGATTAACTTTATTAGTTATTTTAGCGGCAAAATCCGCACTGTTAATAACTTTATTATCATTTTGTTTTATCGGTTTAGAAGAAACCTTCAAATTAGAATTAAGTGGATTAATAGAACTGTCATTAACCATATTAGCCGGCATTTTAACCGGATTAATTCTACCAACCGGAGTTTCTTTCATATTAATATTTTGCTTAAGTTTCTCTTCTTTTTCTAATTTTTCCACAGCTTTATCTATATTTTTAAGCATCTCTTCCATAGTCATAGATCTTTGCGTAGATCTATTGGTATTCATCCCTGGTAACCCGTTAGGAATATTAATACCTGAACTACCACGCGGATTAGTACCTTTATTCATATTAGGCATAACTTGACTAATAAGTTTATTCATACTCTCTTCTCTTTTAGCTTCTCTTTTTTTATTGACAAAAGTTTTTAAATCAAAAACATGAAGTGTTTGTTTTTTTCTATTAGGATATGTAGCTTTATCGCACTCGTCTTCGGCACCCCAATCAATTTGATAATCCATTTTTAATTTAGTCCTAAAAGGATCCATACGAGACCTAAGTAAAATAATTTCACCTTTTTTTAATTTTTGTAAATCACTAACTGTAATTAACGGCCTTGTTTCCTCAATAGCTTTCCCATCTTTATCCTTTTTATCAGTTTTAACCTTAATTTCCCCACACATCTCACTAATTTCTTTTAAAGCTGCTAATTCTGTACTAATTAAATAAACCGTATTTGTACAGTTACCTCTAATTGTATCTCCTTTTTCTTTACCATATACCTCAGCTAATTGAGCATAGTTTTGAATAACAAAGAAAAATCTCATTCTTCTGCTTCGTGCAGCCGATACCATTGTATCCACATCTTTTAAAGGTGGCATATTAGCAAACTCATCAAGCAAAAAATTAGTTCTATAAGGAAGTTTACCACCACATTTTTGAGCATAATCAACCAACGTTTCATAACATTGTTTTAAGAAAATAGTAACCAAAGAGTGATATGTTTTCTTTTCATCTTGAATTACAATAAATACAGCTGTCTTTTTTCTTCCAATATCTTCAAATTCAAAATCACTATGAGAAAGCATTTCCGATAAATTCTCACGTGCTGCAAATAATCGAATTTTTTGTTTAAATACTGATAAAATACTACCTCTAGTTTCACTAGGTGCAGAAATAGTAGAAGAAGCACTAATATAAGAAGGAGAAGTTGGATCTTTAGTTTTAAAGTACTCATTTGCATAAGTAGAATTAGGACCACATTTTTCTTCACCTATAGTTGTAAACAAATTTACACTATTTAAATTTATTTCATTTTCATTCGCATCTTCAAATAATCCTAAGCATATACCAGAAAAATAATCAGCTGATGTTTTTTCCCAAAACGGATCACTATTTTGAGCATTTTCATCATATAAAATATTCATAGCTAAGTCATCAGTAAGCTCATTAGCTTTATCAGAATTACCTTCTTTATAATATTTATAAGGTAAGTGTAAAGGATTCCATCCACTTCCTTGCTGTGGATTACGGAAATTTAAAAGTACTACATTATAGCCTCTTTTCCTAAGCATTTCAGCAGTTGTTTCATAAATTTCACCTTTAGGATCAGTAATTATCATTGATTCATCATGCTTAGCAAGTGAGTGAACAAGTGGAAAAATTGCCACCTGGGTCTTTCCGGCACCTGTAGAACCAATAATCAAATTATGTCCTTCACCATTATCAACCCACATTTTCTTTCCATCATTAATAAAAGGCAAACCACCAGCATCTGCTTTAGGTGCTTGCACTTTAACCATAGTAAGTTCCTTTTTCATCTCATCTTCGCTAGTCCATCTCGAATATCCCTTAGAAGCTTTTTTAGAACCAGTTGAAAAGCCAAAACCTTTCTCTCTTTCAAAAAAACGATCAGACACACTAAACAAACTAGCCACTAAAGCAACAATATAACAAGTAAATGTTGTTCCAATATAATCTGAAGAAAACGCAGGAAAAGGATTAAGTCCATGAAAAGGATGATCCAAATCTCCTTTAGCAAACTGAATAATATTTAAAAGAGCAATAGCTACAAAATAAAGTAAAACTACCGCATAGCCACCAAATATTATCCAATCTTTCTTCTCTGCTCTAAACTTAAGCTTCATACGCAAAACCTCTCCTTAAAATATATAAATTGTTTATCTCATTATAACACAAAAAAACAAGTATTGTCAGTAAAACAAAATAAAATTCATAACAAAAAAAGGCAAATGATAGCCCTTTTCTTATTCCATTATACAATCTTGTTTTAATTGATAACGACCATCTTTATATTCATATAATTGATAGCAATCATCCAAAGCTGGTATGTCTAATCTGCCTTTAGAAGCTATTATTTCATAATGACCATCATCATTCAAATCCAAAATTTCAATAATATCAAATGGCTGCATATCTTTAGATTGATTTATTATAGATACCTTATTATCATCTACTAAAAACAAATAAGATTTCATTTCCTGATAAGTAGTTGGCATATCTAGAGAATAACTTGACATTGTATATAAAATTTCATCTTCTTGATCACTATCCAAATCTACCTTAACTTTAATTAATGAATTCTGAAAAGCTAACAATTCTTCTTCATTTTTTGTATTATTTACTTGAGAAATATATTGACTATCAGAAAGTTCATAACGTTCCAAGTTATAATTTAAAATAGCAATATCATCCATACCAGTATAAGCTAAACGAAAATTTTTTACATTAATATCTCCATAATCTTTTGTAAAAAAATACCAAGAATTATTGCTATACTGAGCCATTTGAGCTTCTTTTCTATTCATACCATCATACACTACAAAATCATATTCTTGTACACCTTCAGGTGCTTCAGTCAATTGTTTAAATTTTCCGTGATCATAATTCCAAATCAAATAATCTCCAACATATAAATATGAATTACTACTAGTACTACTATTTTCACTAACAAAAACAGTGAAAAGTACATAAAGCCCGATTAATAATACAACAACACCTAAAAGAATCATATTTTTTTTACTAAAAACATATTTAATCATGAAACAACGCTCCTTTATTTTTAATTATATAGATTAACAAAACATATGTCAATGAAGAAAAAGAGTATAATAAAATTATCTTATAAATTTTTTAAATTTATTGATAATAACTTTTCAAATTGATATAATTAAATTAGAATGGAGGAGTAAAAATGGAAGATTATACCAAAGTCAAAAAAATCATTAAATTAATAGTTATTCTAGTTATATTAATTGTTGCTATTGCTATAAGTGTTATGTTTTATCAAAACTCTCAAAAAACTAACAGTGAAAACAATCTAGATGATTATTTAACAGCTCAAAATTATACAAAAGATGAAAACGGTGTATCATATATCAAAAGATTAAACGATGAACAAAACACAACATATCGAGCTTTATATGGAGACTATATATTATTCAAAGAATATTCCAATGAATCAGATAACAGTTATTATACTATAAATATAGGATATAAAACAGATAAAACTGTTGAAATCACTTACAGAATGGAAGGACTTACAAAAGACAATGAAGTAGGACTGATATATCAAAAAGGAACATATAAAAATAATGAATTTAAATGTGAAATTGTAAATAACCACGGTTTTGATACACAATGTAATTTAATGAAAGTAGAAGCTCAAAATTTTAAAAAAGAAATAGATGAAATATTAAAAAGATATAAAATAAATGCTAAAAATATAACTATTGAAATACCAGAATACTTACAATAAAACCTATTATAGGCCCATCTTGTTTAACAAAAACAAGATGGCTTTATTATATGAATCTTAAACACAATACCAAGAGTATATCTATATATTATATAAATTCATATATCTATTTTTTAACATAATAAAAACCTCATTTCTACATTCAAGAAACGAGATTTATATCATTTTTATCATCCTAACGATACTTGAAAAAAACAATTACTTTTCATAAAAATGGACTATTTCAAATAATTTTTGTTATTGTAAAATATTTCCACCTAAATTAGTTGCACTTGCAACTCTTGAAGTCCATTCCATATGCCAACCATTTACAGCAACATTATCACGATACACATGACGAAATACATAACTTTGAACCTCAAATTCCAAAACACTCGCACCATTATTATGTCCCCATTCGTTACAACCAGCGTCATTTTCATTTTTAATATCAGCTATTATTGTTGGAATTTTTGTACCATCTTCTAAAAAGAAATCCACTTTATCTCCAACATTTCCAAATTTTTTCGTACAAGCAACCAAATATCTTCCATCTAATATAGCAATACCATCATCCCATTGAGCTCCAGCAGCTGCCCATTTGTCATATACATCTTTTTGATTATAAGCCCAAGAGATACGATCATATTCAGAAACTGTTTTTAATCCTCCACCAAATTCTTCTGGAATAATAATATCACCAGAAGTTTCTGTAACACAAGAATCATCATATGATCCGCCTTGTGCCACACCAGAACTTGCAGAGCTACCAAATGGTACATCAGTAGCATACATAATCATATATTTTGCCACATGCCAACTCTCATCACTATAATTTTCACTCAAAGTTTTTCCTTTACGAGCTGGGTCATTAATAATTACTTGATTATTTTGCACACCTTCAACAGCCACCCAGTGCTGACGACCATTATGAAACATCTGTAAAATAACAAAAGGCTGATATTTTCCTTCCATCGGAGTAGTTAAAACTTCTGTAACTTTTTGTGCAATTGCTGCTTCGTTAGATGAATTAAAATACACCGGTCCATCAAATCTAACATTTGGAGCAATATTATCATATCCAGCACCCCACCGAATATTATTACCGTCATATCCGCCATTATTAGAAAGAGAGGTCGCTAACGCTCCAGGATTAAACTCTGTATATCCTGAAGGCAAATTAGTTATTTTTGTGCCAGATCTAGCAATTTGAATAGCCACTGATGTAGTAGTACAACCAATTCGCCAAATATTAGATGAACCAATAGCTACATCTGACCATCTCTCATCAGTCTGTTTCCATTCTGAATAAGCTCCTGTCGCACCATAATAGACACATAACTCTTCTTCATCACCTCTAAATATTTTAGCTAATTCAATAATCTCTTCAGCAATAATATCTTTCTTTAACTGATATCGTTCCTTTCCTTCCTCCGTACTCAAATCCGGATTCTGAACTTGATTATAAGTTCCTCCAATAAAACCATTTTGACAAATTTTACTCATTGTAAAATAGCGACTATATTTATCTAATACAACCTCCTCTTGACTGCCAAACTCCCTACTATCACCAAAGTTCACCCCTGGATTAAAAGAAATAGAAAACGCCTCAGGACCTCCAATAGCACAAAATACACCATTCATTATAACAGAAGCCGCATTTTGAAATGCACTCTTTTTATCCAATAAATTACCAACCATTTGATCTCCAGCTAAAGCTTTTTTGTAATTTTCATCACTATACGTACCCGTCCATCCACTAGAATCAAGCATTACAATAGCCGCTGCAGTAAGTAAATCAATAGACTTAGGTTGTTTAACATCAGCAACACTAACATGCTCACCTTCAGATTCGTTTAATCTATTAACATATTTTTCGATCATTTTTTCTATAACACAATCAGTTTTATATCCGTTACCTTCTTCATCTGTTCCACCTGAAGCAAAACACTCAATTCCTGAAACAATAAGATTACCTAATTCATCAATATTATTAAGTAAATTTCCAATACTCTGTGATAAACTTGACCATTGATCTTCATATGAATCTTCATTAAAATAAGGATCATAAGCCTCATTCGTATAATCAGTAAAAGTTCCCCTATGTGCCATAGTTGCATACAAAGCTTCTCTATCTATTTGATTAGGAAAAGCTTTTTTAATTGCATCAACCTTATCTAATAACTGACGTTCTTTTCTATTTCCAATTATTTCTTCATCCATATAATCTGCTGATGCAACATTAACATTAACAAACAAAATCAAAAAAGAAATAGATAAAAAAGAAATAACTTTAATTCTTTTTTTCAGAAACTTTAAAATCTTTTTCATCTAAACACCACCTAATCAAATATTATTATTTTTCTTTCTTTTGTGTCTAACAAAGACAAATATAATAATTGCAATAATAAGAATAACACCAACAATTATTAATGACATATATGAAGCATTACTCTCCACATCTAAGTTCTCTATGGTTTCTTTCAAAGTAACATCTTTTTGTAATCTTATATCAATAAGCTTATTCTCATAATTATTGTGATCAATAGTCCATGTATATGTATTTCCAGTAACATAATCTGCATTATTTTCAAGCACTTTAAGATCCGTAGTAATATTTATTTTCACACTATCAGCTTGTAATCCATCATCACCTTCAAAACACATAAAACGATTTCCACTATACAAAGCAATCTCCTTATCATTACTTTGCACATCAAAATCAGGATAACAATTAGCCAAAAAATAACTGTTTTTAAAAGAACTTAAATCATGATCATAACGATAAATCAAATCATATGAATCGTTCAATTCATTAACTATAACATCATAAAATTTATCCTCATTTTCATTCATAGAAATAGGCGTTTTATTATTTTTATAAACTGCAATACCTTCATCATCTATATCCAATTTTGAAAAAGTCATAGTTATATTTTCCTTGAAAGTATCATTATCTATTGCTAACTCATAATTGACATCACAACCTGTTATCATAAAAAAACATAACAAGCATAAAAACAACATCTTTTTCTTCATAAAAATCATCCTTTTCTATAATAAACAGACCAGTTACCAGTATTTTTACTTACCCATATTTCAGTACCTGTTTGATCTCCAGTTCGTCCACATAAACCATTTCCTTCTCTACTACTGGATGCTTGCACTACTTGTCCATCTCCAGCATATATTCCAGTATGTCCACTTCTCCATAATATATCTCCGGCTTGCAATTCACTTTCGTTATAACTATGTTTTACAAATCCAATGTTTGTTAACACTCCTTCCATTGTCCTAGTGGAAAAAGCATATCCACCTAA
>CALVID010000020.1 GCA_944329355.1 uncultured Bacilli bacterium | reverse complement strand
TGTCATTTTTTTTCCATGGTTATTTAAAAATAAATAATTATTTTCACCATTTTTAAAGAAATTTTTCCGATAATATAAAATATAATTACGTAATGCTTCCGTGGCATAATCGTTTAAAGGGATAATTCTTTCTTTGGATCCTTTTCCAAAAATCCTTACTAGTGAATTATTTAAGTCAATGTCATTTACCATTAAATTAATAAGTTCACTGACTCTAAGTCCACTACTATACATAAGTTCTAGCATTGCTTTATTTCGGTAATCAAAATCGTTTTTCAAGTTGATATCTAATAGTGTATTTACTTCGGCTTCTGATAGAACTTTAGGCAATTTTTGTTTGGTTTTGGGATTAATAATTGTACTTAAAGGATTAATTTTTATATATTTATTTAATTTTAAAAATTTATAAAAACTTTTGAGTGTACTGATGTTTCTAGATACACTAGAAGCTGATTTTTTTTTAGATAATAGTTGAATATAATCTTGGATATCTTTTTTTGTTAATTGATTAAATTCTTTTTTTATATATTTGTTAGCTTTATTTAAATCTCTTGCATATGAACTAATGGTGTTATCACTATATTTTTTTTCAAATCTTAAATAATCTATAAACTCATTTATTAATTTTTCATTCATTATTGCTCACCATAATATAATTTTATCAGAAAATAAATAAAAAAAAAAGAAGTAAGCATGATATAATATTAACGGTGATAAATATGAGACCATTAGCAGATATACTTAGGCCAAATAAATTAGACGATATTGTTGGGCAAAAACACTTAATCAGTAAAGGAAAAGTTTTATATAATTTAATCAAGCATGGAAAAATATTTTCAATGATTTTGTATGGTCCATGTGGTACTGGTAAAACGACTTTAGCTTATACGATTATTAATGAACTTGATTTAAAATATGAATTTTTAAATGCAGTAATTAATAGTAAAAAGGATTTAGACTTAGTTATTGAGAAAGCTAAAACAAATGATGGTATTGTTTTAATTATGGATGAAATTCATAGGTTAAATAAAGATAAACAAGATTTGTTACTTCCCTATTTAGAAAATGGTTTAATTACTTTAATTGGGCTTACGACGGCTAATCCTTATCATTCAATTAATCCGGCTATTAGAAGTAGATGTCAGTTGTTTGAGGTGAAATCTTTACAAATTGATGATGTTAAGGAGGCTTTGAATAAAGCTATTAAATATTTAGAAAAGATAAATATTACTGATGAGGCAATTGAATATATTGCTAGGTTATCCGGGGGAGATTTGAGATATGCTTATAATTTATTAGAAGTGGTCTATTATGCTTCCGATAATTATAAGGTTAATCTAGATGAAGTTAAAAAAATTAATAATAAACCAAGTTTATATATAGATAAAAATGATGATGGATATTATGATGTGATTAGTGCTTTGCAAAAATCAATTAGAGGTAGTGATGTAAATGCGGCACTTCATTATTTGGCTAGATTAATAGTAGCTGAAGATTTAGATATTATTTTTAGAAGATTAACTGTTATTGCATATGAAGATATTGGATTAGCTAATCCAGCTATTGGACCTAGAGTGGAAGCTGCTATTAAGGCGGCTGAGAGAATTGGATTACCCGAGGCTAGAATACCTCTTGGGGAAATTGTAATTGATATGGCTTTGTCACCTAAATCTAACAGTGCTCATGTAGCATTAGATAATGCGATAAATGATGTCCAGATGGGGCATGTAGGTAAGGTACCAAAACATATTAAAACAAATTCTAAAGATTATAAATATCCGCATAATTATAAGGGGGGTTATGTAAAACAGCAATATTTACCAGATGAGTTAATTGGAAGAAAATATTATATTCCAAAAACAACAAGTAAATATGAGATGAATTTAAAAAACATTTACGATAAAATTAATAATTTGTAAATGTTTTTATTTAAATATAAATAATTCCAAAGCTAGATCTTTATTGATTGTCCCGGTTTTAATACCTATATCAATATCAGCTAAGTTATTTAAGTTTTTAAGTAAAATGTCTGAAGTATAATTACGACTATTTTGGATGGCTAATTTTACTCTATATGGATGAATTTTTAAGGTACTAGCAATATCTTTTTCACTATAACCTTTTTTTAATAATTCTTTAGATTGATACATGATTCTAAATTGGTTAGCTAAAATTACAACTATTTTTATAGGTTCTTCATTCATTTTTAACATTTCATAATACAATTCTAAGGCATGCTCTTTATCTTTTTTTATAATATAATCAATTAATTTAAATATATCTATTTCAATTAATTTAGTGGTTAGATTTAATATATCTTCTTCGGTTATATTGTTATCGTTTGCTTTATATATTTTGATTTTATTGATCTCATTTTGAATAATTAAAGGATTGTTGCCTACTCTATCTATGAATAATTTGATGGTTTTAAAATCAATATTATAATTTTTAAATAATCTTCTTACTAAATTAGTAGAATCTAATTCGTCGTTAAATTCTTTGATTTGCCCTTTTTCTTTTACTATTTTAGTAATCTTTTTTCTAGTATCTAATTTATCATTATGTACAACAAAAATTAAAGTTGTTTGTTCATTAATATTTTGTAAATATTTTTCGACTATTTCACTATCTTTTGAGGGTGCTGATGTAAACATATCTGCGTTATATATAATCACCGTTTTTTTATCGTCAAAAAGTGATATTGTTGAAGCATCCTCTAATGCAAGTGATAACATATCATTACTTAGATCATATCTACTAATATTTATTATATCAGTGTTTTTGCATATTTTTTTTATTTCTTCTTCCATTTGAAAATCTTTAGTTCCATATAACAAATAGACCATCTAATCACCCTTAATTAGTATAACACAATTAGTAAATAAAAACACCTTAATTGGTGTTAGCTGTTAAAAAAATCATTGTTTTCTTTTACAATTTTTTCTATTTCTTTTGTTTCGTTATTTTTATTATTTGTTTTAAGTTTTCCATATTTTTTTATTGCAAATATAATAGTAGCTACAAAACTACCCGAGAAAATAGCTCCGAGTATCATTTGTAAAATGTCTGGTAATGATAAAACAATCGTCATTCTGTCTATTCGCATAGTGAGTGTACATGATAATAGAAAAAGTGCGACTAAACCATATCCAGTATCTTTGCCAAATGTAAGTTTTCCGAGTAAATAAATATTAGCAAGTGGAATCCAAGCCATTACTGTTGATTGCCCATAGATTTTTTTGTGAAAATTATTCAAAAATATTGCTAAAAAGGCATAACAAATAATAAATATTAAAAGTATTACAGTAATAAAGAAATATAAAAATCCGTTCATTGTTTCCATTTTTTCCTCCCCTATTGTATTCTTTGGCTATATTAACCTAATATAATTTTACCATAAAAAAAAGATAATTAACACATAAAATAATTATCTTTTCATAATTTCAAAATAAAATGTCGATCCTTTAGGAGAACTATTAACTCCATACTTATAATTATGCATTTGTAAAATGTTTTTGACTATCGATAGTCCTAATCCAGTGCCATACTCGTTTCTCTTATGCTTTTTATCACTGTGGTAATACTTATCCCAAATATGTTTTAAATCTGCTTCTTTAATACCTTTTCCTGTGTCTTTTATTTCAACTCTATATGTTTTTTTATCGGAAATAATATTTATATATATTTTTTTATCTTCTCCTGTATAATTAATAGCATTGTTTATTAAATTATAAATAACCTGGTATATTCTCTTTTTGTCTGCTTGAATGATTACTTTATTTGGATGAGAAAATATAAATTGATAATGTTCTTGTTCCGATAATATTTTAAATCTTTTTATTACTTGATTTATTAGTTCTACAAGATCTATATTTTCCGAGATTAAGGTGGTATTATTAGATTGAACGGCCGATAAATCCAGTATATCATTTACTAAAAGTGTTAAACGATCCGTTTCTTCAATTATAGTATTTAAGTTTTCTTCTCTTTTTTCTTTATTTTGATATGTAATGTCTCTGACCATCTCAGCATAAGCTTTTATCATGGTTAAAGGAGTTTTTAGGTCGTGGCTAACATTAGCTAATAAGTCTCTTTTTAAGTTTTCAGTTTTGGATAATTCTTCTTTTGCGTAATTTAATGATTCAGCAAGTTCATTAATTTCATAAATATCGCTAGGGGCTTGAAAATCTGCATTAAAATTTCCGTCAGCTAATTTTTTTGCTTCATCACTTATTTTAATAATTGGTTTAGATAACTTTCTAGAGATAAAATAGCCAATTATTAACGATATTATAAGTACAATAATAGTTGTGAATATAAACTGATTGCTTATAATTGTAATGGTAGTATCAAGTGGTTCTAAGGAGGCATTAATAAATGCATATACGTCTTTATCTAATTTTAAAGCATATATTAAAGTTTCGTTTTGATATTTACTATTAATTAAATTATAATGTTGCTCTATGAGACCACTATCTATAAAATCTTTTTTAATCTTAAAATTTTTGTTACCAAATTCCATGCATCCTTTATTAGAAATTGTAGAAACATAAGTATCATTTCCATATATTTCAATACATATATCTCTTTTTTGAGCAATGTGTTCAATTGTGTCATTGTTTAGTATAATGCTTCCTCGAAGTTCGGTGGCGGCTTTGTCCAGTTCTTCAGTTTTATATGCTTTATAATAGCTACCTAAAAATATTATTTGAAAAAACCATATAAAACATAATATAAATATAGAAAAAGCACTTAAAAATAGCCATATGTATATTTTTAAACTGTTTGATTTAGCTGTTTTTATTTGCCTTTTGATATTTTTAATAATTTTTTTCATTTTATTCATCATCTTTTACGACAAATTTATAGCCTACACCTCTTACTGTGGTGATAAGATCTCTATATGGTCCGAGATTATTTCTAAGCATTTTTACATGGGTATCTATAGTACGGTCATCTCCAAAGAAATCATATCCCCATATTTTGTTTAAAAGCTGATTTCTTGATAAGGCAATATTTTCATTTGTTACAAAATAACATAAAAGATCGTATTCTTTTAATGTTAATTTAATTTCTTTTCCATCTATATATACTGAATGACCTGGGTAGTCAATTTTTAAGCCTTTATATTCATAACTGTCAGGAATCATTTTTCCACTACGTTTTAAAATGGCTTTAATTCGAGCTAATAGTTCTTTTGGACTAAATGGTTTAGTTAAATAATCATCTGTACCTAGGTCAAAACCTCTTAGCTTATCATACTCTTCATTTCTAGCTGATAATATGATCACAGGAATATTTTTTTCTTTTTTAAGCTCTTCTAAGAATGTCATTCCATCCATTTTGGGCATCATAATATCTAAAATAATTAGATCAATATTTTCTTTTTTTATAATATTTAAGGCCTCAAGACCGTTTTCTGCTTCTAAAGTTTCATAATTTTCTGTTTCAGCATATGTTTTAATTACATCTCTTATTAGTTTTTCGTCATCAACTATTAATAAACGCATAAAATCATCTCCTGTTATAAGTTTAGTATATTTTTGTGTATTTTTCGTGAAAAAAAGCCTTATGCTACTTTTAATGCTTTTGGGCTTTTGCATAAGACTTTAACTTTATGTGATTGATATATAGCGTTATTTAAATCTTTTTCTTTTCCTTTAATTAATTTAATTTTACTTTGTGGTTTAGTTATCTGTATAGGCAGCATTCTAATTAATCTATTATTTAAATTTTCTTTACCTTTTTTATCTAGATATAAAGTGGCTAAATGTGTTATATTAACAGAATTTTCTTCGATAAAATTATCTAATGTTTGTAATTCTTCTGGTGTTAGATGGTCAAAATTAGTTGCATATTGATATACTTTTTGAACTAATTGAAAATCTATTGTTTCGTTTTCTTTATTATATATTTTAAGTGCTTCACTGATTTTTTTTAAATATTTTAATTTTTTTGACTGCACATTACCACTTCCTTTTTATGACGTATTTAATTATATCTCTAAATTACATTGTTGTCAAGTTTTGTCAAATTTTAGTGATTTCCTTTTTTGAACTTGACAAGTGATTTTTGCTCTTTTTTTACAGCTGATTTTAAGATTTTGTGTTTTAATTTTAAATAATCTAAGTAACTCGCATTTTTTAACGATAAGAATTGATCCATTTCAACTATTATATCTATAATATCTTCTAATGGGATAGTTTTGGATAGTTCTCCTATCAACCCGAAAATATCAGCATTAAAATAGTCCTCTAACATATCTTCTTTGTTTTCATATAATGATTCGATTATTTTGACTAGGTTTTGCAAATAAAGATAAGATTTACTATTGTTTGCAAAAAAACGGTTATTTAAAAGTTCAGTATATCCTTCATTTATTCCTTCACCAAATCTTCCAATTTTTTCCAAATCTACACTAAAACCAACTGCACTATAATTAAAATCGGCTGACGCTGCATGTAATAATTCATGATTTAGTGTTTTTTCATTATCCTTATATATATGGATTTCTTTAGATTGCCCGTCAAATGTACCTAAAACTGAAGCTTTTTTTGGATTTTTATGATTATATATGTTTATATAAGGAGCGTTTTTAATAAAATTTCGCATATTTTCTAAGTTAACATGTTTTAATAATTCAGTTTCAAATTTATATAGTATTTGATTTCCCTGTTTTAATTTGTGTGTTACTTTAAGAAAACGTGAGGCTTCTTCTTTGGTAAATTCTCCATATAAAGGTTGATTTAATTCATTTATATTTAAATCAGCCAGCATTTTTTTTATTTGTGTTTTTTTGATTTTTAATTTTAAATTTCTTTGATTTTTGTCTACTTTATATTTTTGGTGTTCTTGGTATACTTTTTTACCTTCTTGATAACATACGAAAGCATTAAATGTAATTAGTATAGTAATCAGAGTGTTTTTTGCTATTTCTTCCATAAATACCCCTTTCATTGAAATACTATTATACACAAATAGATTGTTTTGTAAAGAAAAAGTAGGTTTTTATCCTACCCTTCAAACTGTGAATTATATAAATTAGCATAAAATCCATTTTGCTTCATTAATTCTTCGTGATTTCCTTGTTCTATAATATTACCGTCTTTCATAACTAAAATTAAATCGGCATTTTTAATTGTTGAAAGTCTATGAGCAATTATAAATGAGGTTTTTCCTTCAGTTAATTTATCCATAGCAGTTTGAACTAATTCTTCAGTTCTCGTGTCAACGTTAGAAGTGGCTTCATCTAAGATTAAAAATGGTGTTTCTTTGATCATTCCTCTTGCAATTGTAAGCAATTGTCTTTGACCTGCTGAGACACTTTCATTATCAGATAAAACTGTATCATAACCTTTAGATAGTGTCCTAATAAAATGATCTAATCCAACTTCTCTACACACTTCTTTAACTTTTTCATCATCTATATTATTTCTGTTGTAAACTATATTTTCTTTAATAGTACCTTCAAATAACCAAGTATCTTGAAGCACCATAGTAAATAAATCATGAATATTTTCTCTAGTTAATTTTTTTGTTGAAACTCCATCAATTTTAATATCTCCAGCACTTATATCATAAAACTTCATAAGCAAATTAACCATGGTTGTTTTTCCGGCACCTGTAGGACCTACAATGGCTATTTTTTGTCCGGGTTTGGCGTGAGCGGTAAAGTTTTTAATAGTAGGATTATCGTTACCGTCATATTTAAATACAACGTTTTCAAAGTCGATATATCCTTTAACATTATTTTTGTCTAACTCTTGAGTAATATTTTCTTCTTTACTCATTTCTTCTTCATCAATAAACTCAAATACTCTTTCACTAGCTGCAGCAGTTGATTGAAGCGAAGTCATAGCTTGAGCAATTTGTGAAAGTGGATTTGTGAATAATCTAACATATGTCATAAATGCTACAATTACTCCAAAGGAAATTTGTCCATTCATTGTTAACATGGCTCCGACAATGCAGACAGCCACATAGCCAAAGTTACCAATAAAAGCCATTATTGGTTGCATTAACCCAGATAAAAATTGACTTTTTTTATTACTTTGACATACTTTTTCGTTATATTTATCAAATTTTTCACTAGCCTCTTTTTTTCCATTATAAGCTTTTACAACATTTAATCCAGAATAAATTTCTTCTATATGTCCGTTCAAATTACCAAGCTCTGTTTGTCTTTGTAAGAAATATTTTTGGGAATTTTTAAGGATGAAGGCCATCCCTATAAATCCAATTAAACTTGATAAAATGGCAGTAATAGCTAAAATCCAGTTTGTAACAAACATCATAATAATGCTACCTAAAAATAAAGTGATGCTGCTAACTAAAGATGCGAGTGATTGGTTCATTGATTGAGCAATCATATCAACGTCATTGGTTATTCTAGATAAAATATCTCCTGTTTGGTGGTTGTCAAAGTATTTCAAAGGTAGTTTATTTATTTTTATAGATATTCTACTTCTTAAATTGTTGGCAAATTTATTAGCTACATCAGTCATACATATTGATTGAATATATATAAATAAAGCACTAGATAAATACATACATACTAGTAATAAACATATTCCTTTTATTTTGTCCATATCCATAACTGGATCGATTACTTCTTTAATACTTGTAGGTAGAGTATCTAATTTATTATATAATTCGCTTTGATCAGCATTTTTATCTAAACTACTTAATGCTTTTAAATATTCATATTGATCAGAGGCACTGATTTTTACTCCGTCTATGGTTATTTCTTTAAAAAATATATTTTGAAGATTTTTAGATAAGTTAATTTCTTTTGAATTTTTAGATATTTTGATTATACTTATTTTGTCTTCTGTAGTTATGGTTTTACCTTCATATTTTGTGCTTTTAAATATTTTTTCTAAAATGGTTTGAGGCAATTTATTTATTTCTGAAAAAGCCTCAGTAGGATTTTCTTCCATTTTATTTAAAATTTCTTTGAATTTTGTTTTATCTTTTTCTTTAATATTTGGATCACTTAAAATGTTACTAATGTTTTCTTCGGAAACATCTGGGCTTAATATTTTTGGAAGTATTTCTTTTAAATTGTCTTCATTTAAACTTTCGCTAGCTTTTTTGTTTAAAGCATTCATATTGTCTTGGTTGATGACAAGACCTTTTGATATTTCATCAGTTAAATTTGATAATTGATCAGGAGCTAGGATAGATAATATTGATCCTAATATTGCTAAGGTGAAGGCGATAACAATTAAAGTTTTATATGTATTTAGTTCGGTGAATAATCTTTTAATGGCCCCTTTGAAATCTTTGGCTTTTTCATATGATTGACCACCTCCCGGTCCATGATTTGGTCTAGGCATTTTCTAACTCCTCCTTTGATAATTGTGATAAGGCGATTTCTTTATAGACATCACAAGTTTTTAATAATTCTTTATGGGTACCCATGCCAACACATTTACCACTATCTAATACGACAATTTTATCAGCATTCATAATAGTTCCAATTCTTTGAGCTACTATTAAACTAGTTGCATTTTTAGTATAATTTTTTAGCTCTTTTCTTAAAACAGCATCAGTTTTATAATCTAAAGCTGAAAATGAATCGTCAAAAATATATATTTCAGGATCTCTAGCAATGGCTCTAGCAATAGCTAATCTTTGTTTTTGACCACCAGAAACATTACTTCCGCCTTGGGCAATATGTGTTTCGTATTTATCATCCATTTTTTCGATAAATTCACTAGCTTGAGCAACTTTAGCGGCTTCTTTTATTTTTGTTTCACTTGTTTCTTTTCCGTTTTCGCCATATGAAATATTATAATTAACTGTTCCGGCAAACATGACAGCTTTTTGAGGCACATATCCTAGTTTGTTATTTAAAATTTCTGGTTTATACTCTTTAACATTAATTCCATCTATTAACACTTCTCCTTCGGTAGCGTCATAAAATCTTGGCACTAAATTAATTAAAGTAGATTTACCAGAACCGGTTGATCCGATAAAAGCTATGGTTTCTCCTTGATTTACTTTAAAAGAAATGTTTTCTAACACATATTCGTCGGCATCTGGATATTTAAATGATACATTTTTAAATTCAACTGTTCCTTTTTCTTTAGTTTCTTTATCAAATGTTCCTGGAACAATTTTTTGTTTAGTATCTAGAACTTCATTTATTCTTCTAGCAGATACTCCAGCCCTTGGAATCATCATAAATATCATAGCTAACATTAAAAAAGACATTATTACTTGCATAGCATAAGAACTAAATACAATCATATTACCAAATAGAGCTATTTTGCTTGCTAAAGGAGAGTCTTGAATTAAACCTGCTCCAATAAAATAGATAGATAAAGTTAATCCATACATGATTAAATACATTACAGGCATCATAATGGCAAATTTCTTTTGATTAAATAATTGCATATTTGTTAATTTGTCATTTGTTTCATCAAATTTGTTTTCTTGATATTTTTCAGCATTAAAAGCTCTTACTACTCTAATACCAGTTAAATTTTCTCTGGCTAAACCGTTAATTTTATCTATTAATTTTTGAACAATTTTAAATCTTGGAATAACTATGATCATTAACATAGTAATAACTCCTAGTAAAATTAAAACAGCTACGCCTGTAACAGCACTCCATTGCCATCCTTTGTTTAATATTTTTGTGATAGCCCAAACAGCGGTTATAGGTGCTTTAACTAACAGTTGTAATCCCATGGCAATTAGCATTTCTATTTGGGTAACATCATTGGTTGTTCTGGTAATTAAACTGCTTGTTTGAAAATTTTTGATTTCTTCTGTGTCTAAATTTTGAACTTTATCGAATATTTGCTTCCTCGTGTTTTTTGAAAATTCTGAAGCAATATATGAGGCAAAGAATCCAGCTCCAACAGCAAAAATCAAACTACCTAAGGCACATAATACCATGTAGCCACCATTTAAAATAATATCATTCATTTTACTACCTTCAGTTTGCACTAAAACAGTAATTTCTGACATATAATCTGGTATTTTTAATTCTAGCCAAACTTGACCTACAATTAAAATTACACAAAATATAGCAAATAACCATTCTTTTTTGCTTAAATTTTTTAATAATTTTAACATATCTTCATCCTTTCTTCTAAATTGTTTTTCATTTTGTTTATGACTTTAAAAAATATTTCTAAATCTTTTGAATCAATATCTTGAATTATTGTTTCTTCTGTTTTTTCAAGACTTTTTTTTGCAGAGATAAACTTTTGTTTAGCTTTTTCACTTAAAATTATTTCTTTAATTCTAGTATCATCTTTATCTGCTACTTTAGATATTAATTCATTTCTTTCCATTGTTTTTAATATTTCTGAAAGTGTTGCCCTTCTAAGTCCTAAAGCTTTGGCAATATCTCTTTGATATACCTTTTCCTTTTTAGAACCTATAAAATGTAGTATCTGCATTTGTGCTGGGGTGGGCAAATTTTCTTTAATATTACATTGTTTGGAACAATAACGCATGATGGTATGGTTTAAATTTTTTATTTGATAAATTGCTTTTTCCATATTTCACCTCTTTTACTGCCAATGTTCATTTTAGTACTTATTAAAATAATTGTCAATAACCTAACAATATTTATTGCATTTTACATATTTTCCCATAATTATCATTTAAAAAGATAAGTTATTTCTTATCTTAATTATTAATATGATGGTGTATTTGCGGTGTGCTTTTAGTTATTTTGGCAAATGTATAGCCATTAGATTTTGCGTATTTTATAATATCTTGTAGTGCGAAAACGGTCGTTTCTTTAGTTGACGAATCATGCATTAAAATGATGTTAACACCATTATGTATTCTATTCACAACATTGTTATAAATGACTTCTTTTGGTAATTTTCCTGAAGCATCTTCGCTATCAATATTCCAATCAAAATAGTAAAAATTATTTTCTGTCAATTTGTTTGTAATTCTAGTAATAATTCCGTTTGAATATCTTTTAGATACAGTATTAGATGATCCTCCTGGTAATCTAATGATTCTAGATTTTATGCCGGTTATATTATATACTTTGTTTCTTATATCATTCAAATCATTAAAATAATTTATGTCATTAGAATATATATAACTATAATTATGTGTTGATGTATGAAGGGCGACTGTATGATTTTCTACTTGCATTCTTTTCACTATATTTGAGTATTTATCTATTTGTCTAGCAGTTACAAAGAAAGTTGCTGGGACATTTTCTTCTTTTAAAATATCTAAAACTTTTTCAGTCAAATAACTTGGCCCGTCATCAAAAGTTAGATAAATTGTTTTATCAGAGATTATCGAAGGATTAATATTTTTAATTATGGTTTTTTGGACTTTGGGAACTGGTAAATGTTTATTATAATTTACAAGAGGTTTTATTTTTTTTAAAGGTTTTGTCGTTGCTTTAAAGTTTGTAATATATCCAAGTAAAATTATAATATTAAATATTAGACAGGCAATTATTATTAATGGTACTTTATTTTTTTTAATATGTTTTTTTATATTTCGATATTGCATACTTCTCACCTGCCAATATTATACCTTAAAAACATAAGAAAATATAAGTTTTTTTGATAGATATTAATAAAAACTCGAATATTCGAGTTTAATTATTTACTCCATGAGTGATCATTGGTGTACTCATGGTTATTTTTTCAAAAGTATATCCGTTATTTTTTCCATATCTAATTATATTTTTTAAAGCATCTCTGGTATGTGGTTTAATGTCATGCATTAAAATCATATTGCTTCTATTTTTACTTAAATATTTGATAACATTGTTATAAACTCCTGTACTAGTAGTGGTACTACCTGCATCATCAGAATCGATATTCCAATCATAATATTTATATCCTTTATTCACTACATCTTTAGTTAGTGTAGTCATGATACCTTTAGAATATCTTTTAGATATGGTATTAGATGAACCACCTGGGAACCTAATTATTTTAGAAGTTTGCCCAGTAATTCTTTTTACTCTATCTTGTACTTTAAACAAATCATTGTAATAATCATTTACAGATTTATAAACTGTGGCATAATTATGTGAAGCGGTATGAAGGGCAACTGTATGTCCTTCATTATATTCTCTTTTAATTAAATAATCTGGGCCTTTATTGGTAACAAAGAAAGTTGCTTTTACTCCTTCTTCTTTTAAAATGTCTAAAATAATATTCGTTGTACCCTCGTTTGGCCCATCATCAAAGGTTAAATATATAACACCTTTTTTTGTACTAGACGAATTTGTAGAAATTGGTTTATTTATTATTTTAACTATTCTTTCAACTATAGTTTGATTACCACTTTTATCTTTAACAGTATATGTGATTTTATAACTACCTATTTTATTAGTATTTACACTGCCTGATATTACTACATTACTTGTTATATCATTATCACAATTATCTATTGCTTTATAGCCAGATTCTTTCCATGTACTACCTAAATATAAAGTAATTGCCTTGTTTCCTGATAGAGTAATATTAGGGGCTGTTTTGTCTTCTTTGGTGATGGTCCTAATGATTTGGGATTTATTGCCTGATGAATCTTTTACATAATAAATTATTTTATTATCTTGTTTAGTTGTTTTGACTTTACTAGTAATATCTTTATCATAATCATCTACCGCTTTATATCCTTCTTCTTTATATTCTGTTTGAGGACATATAGTTATGTTTTTTTCACCATTTAATGTTATAATTGGTTTTTCTTTGTCGATTACTTTAACTATTCTTTTATCTTTAAAAGTTATACCATTAATTTTAACTTTATAGATTATTTCATATTCACCAATTTTTTTAAAATTAATTTTATTTTCTATTTTAACTTTTTCAGTATAATCTTTACCAAATTTCGTTACTTTAAAACCGGGTTCTTTATATTTTTCTCCATAATTTAATTCAATAGTTTTTCCTTTTTTAAACTCAAATTTTGCGGGTGCAAAAAAGAAAAATGCTAAAGCTATTAATATAGATGAAATGATTACAATTAGAATAACATACTTCTTCATATTTACACCTTTTAATAAATTAATTCTTTTTGTTTTAAATACTCTTGTGCTTGCATTAGTGAATATTGGCAACCACAATAATGCTGGCGATATAGGTTGTATTTTTTTGATAGTTCATTACTTCTTTTATACCCTTCTTTTTTCTTGAAATCTGAATATAAATATTTAATATTATATTTTTTTGATAAAACTTCGCCTATTTGATTTAGTTTTTGACTATTTTTATAAGGACTTATGGATAAGGTGGTTGTGAAGTAATCAAAGTGATTTTCTTTGGCTATTTTTGCTGTTTTTTCTAATCTTAAATAAAAACACTTTGTACATCTGGCTCCTCCTTCTTTTTCGTCTTCTAAACCTTTAGCTATATTATCAAAATCTTTTTTGTTATAACCTATTTCTAACAATTTAACCTTAAAATGCATTTTTTTTATTACTTCTCTTTGAACATTTAATCTTTTTTGATATTCGGCTTCGGGATATATATTAGGATTATAATATAAAACGGTTATTTCAAAGTAAGGATAAAGCCTTTCCAAAACAGCACTACTACATATGCCACAACATGCATGAAGCAATAAAGATGGTTTGTATTTTAAATTACTAATAATTTCTTCCATAATTAAATTATAATTTGTTTTCATAAAATCACCTGAAATTTATAAATATTATATCATAAGTCTTATTTTATTAAAACGGTACCTGTCATTTCTTCAGGTATTTCTATATTTAGGACAGTTAATATAGTTGGTGCTATATCTGCAAGTTTCCCTTTTTTAAGTTCTACGTTTTTAGTAATTAAAAATGGAACAGGACTTGTGGAATGTGAGGTAATTATGTTATTTTCATCATCTAACATATAATCACAATTTCCATGATCAGCTGTAATTATTAATGTACCGTTTAATTCATTTATCTTTTGATATATTTTTCCAATACATTCATCAACACTTTCTAATGCTTTAATTGTTGCTTTTAAGTTTCCAGTATGTCCGACCATATCACCATTAGCAAAATTTAGTATTATAACATCATAGTTTGCCATTTTATTAATTAATGTATTGGTAATTTCATAAGCACTCATTTGGGGTTTTAGATCATAGGTTGCAACTTTGGGTGATGGAATTAGTATTTGATCACAATTTTTTAAAGTTGTCTTATTTTCTCCATCAAAGAAGTATGTTACGTGAGCATACTTTTCAGTTTCGGCAATTCGTAATTGTTTTAAATTGTTTTTGGCTAGTACTTCTCCTAAAAAGTTTGTTATTTTTGTATGAGTAAATAAATTTGTGCATATCACTTTATTGTCAACAGGCATCATGGTTACTAATTTTAAGTTTGGAACCAAAGGTCTTTCAAAGTCTCGAAAATTAGGGTTAGTTAAAGCTGTAAACAGTTCTCTTAATCTATCTGGTCTAAAATTAAATACTAAGATTCCATCATTTTCTTTGATGTTTATTTCTGATGTTTTAAAGGGTTCAATAAATTCATCTGTAATACCCTTTTGATAACTTTTTTTTATAGTTGCTTCGATATCTTTTACTTCAGCTTTTTTAGTCATTATATTGTATGTTTGTTTTATTCTATCCCATCTATTATCTCTATCCATGGCATAATATCTGCCTGATATGGTGGCAATTGTGCCAGTGTGTGTTTCAGTTATTTTTTTTTCTAATATTTTTATAAATTTCAAAGCTTCGTGGGGTGTTGTATCTCTACCATCTGTGAAAAGGTGGTAATATATGTTAATGTTTTCGCTTTTCAATATATCAATTAAACCTAATAAATGGTTTATATGGGAATGAATACCTCCATCACTTAATAATCCACATAGATGAAGATTTGAATTGTACTGTTTAACGTGATTTATTAACTTTTTATATTCTTCATTGTCTTTTATTTTTCCTTTTGCTAAAGCGTCATTTATAATATCAATCGACTGTTTAGGAACTCTACCTGTCCCTATGTTGATATGTCCCACTTCACTATTACCCATTTGCCCTTCTGGAAGTCCAACAAATGGACCGCTAGCTTCTAATTGGGTGTGCGGGTAGTGGGTAAATAAATAATCTAAATTTGGGGTATATGCTTCATTTAAGGCATTACCGTGAGCATCTTTTCTAATTCCTACACCGTCTAAAATACATAATAACAATGGTTTCATTTAATCTATCCTTTCTAATATATTTATCTATAAAGATTAATTATTGTTTCCATATTAAACTGTAGTAATAATAATAAAGTGGCACCAGAGGCCAGAAATGGTCCAAATGGTATAATATGATCTTCCTTTTTAAATAGAATTAAAAGTGCTATTGGAAGTCCTATTAAAGAACCCACAAAAATTGACAATATAGCTATTGGGTAAGTTAAGACCATCCCAAATATAAATAAAAGTTTAATGTCTCCTCCACCCATAGATTCTTTTTTAAAAAGAAAATCGCCTATTTTTTTTATTAAATACATGGTTACAAATGATAGTAATCCATTTAATAAGCTATATAAAGCTTTTTCTAAGCCATTAATACATAATATTTCAACAAACAATATTATTGCAAATGTTATTAAAACTTCATCTGGTATTACAAGATAATGATAATCGCTAACAACTATAATAATTATCATTGAAATAAATGTTAAAACTATGATTAGTTCTGGTTTTAATCCATATGATAAATAACTTAAAACAAATAGTATCCCTGTTAAAAATTCAAATATCGGATAGAATAAAGATATTTTTTTATGACAATGTTTACATTTCCCTTTTTGGAATACATATGATAAAACGGGGATTAATTCAAAAAAAGTTAATTTGTGATTACAGTTTGTACAATGACTAGATGGATATATGATGGACTCTCCTTTTGGTAATCTATATCCCACTACATTGTAAAAGGAACCAAAGATGGTTCCTATTATGAATAAAAATATACAAATAGCTATTTCCATAATATCACCTTTAAGCTTGAATTTGTCCGTACATAGAAAACATTGGAACAACGATAGATAAAACGATAACCCCAACCATAGCTGTTAACATAATTATAAGTGCTGGTTCAACAAATGTTTTAATACGGGTAACAGAATTTTTATGTAAATCTTGATAATATAATGAAATTTTGTGCATCATTTCTGGAAGTTGACCGGTTCTTTCTCCAGTAACAATCATTTCATAAGCAGGAATTGGAAAAGCCCATTGGTCTTTAAATGATTCAGAAATGGCTCTACCTTGAGCTATGTTGTTTATTGCATTATAAATTAGTTCACGGTAAATTTCATTATTGGTAACTTTATTCAATATTTCCATAGTGTCGGTAATAAAAACGTTATGGGATAGTAATGATGAGAATGTCTTTGTGAATGTAGTAACTTCTTTATAAATGATAACATCTCCAAAGACAGGCAAATGCATTAATCCCCATTGAATGGTTTTTCTAAATGATTGAACATTTTTATATAAATATATAAATAATATTAATAACACAACAACACTAATGCCAATATAAATGATGTATTTTTGTAAAAAATTACTTAAAGCTAGTACTGCTGTAGTAATTGCTGGTATTTCAGCGTTATCCATAGTGTTATAAATTTCAATAAATTTTGGTACAACATATAGCATGATAAAAGTTCCAACGCCGATAGCTATTACAAAGATGATTGCTGGATACATCATAGCAGTGATCATAGCTTTTCTAGTAGCTTCTATTTCTGAAAAATATTCTTCCATATCATCTAGTGTTTCTGGTAATTCTCCTGTCATTTCAGCAGTTTTTACCATGTTGATCAAAATACTTGGAAAAGCATTTTCTTGTTTTGCTAAGGCTTCACTAAAGCTTTTTCCGGTTGTTAAATCATAATTTAAGGTTGATAATATTCTTTTATATTTTTTACTTTTAAATTGTTTGGTTAAAATTCTAATAGCTTCAGCCAAAGGTATACCAACTTTTAAATAAGTAGAAACTTGGGCTAAAAAGAAAATTAAATCGCTTGTTTTAAATTTGTCGTGTGATCCACCAACATTTCCGTACATAATATTAATCCATTTGTTGGTTTTAATACTATATACTTTATAACCTTGAGCCTTTAAATAAGAGTGAACTTCAACTAAAGAGAAAGCTGAAAAATAACCTTTAACAACTATTCCATCAGTGTTTCTTGCAATATATTCATATGTCATTTTTGTTTTGGTTTTTTCGGCTTCTGGACCTTCAAAATTAATAGTCATTTCTTCAGCGTCTTGATATTTGTCTTTTATTTGTCCACCACCAATTTTAACGCTTAGTAGTTTTTTTAATTTTTCTGAGAAAGATAATACTTTATTACCTACCTTATCTAATTTTTGATTGTCAGTTTTTTCCTCAAGTTTAGCACTATCTTTGATATAATCATTTAATCTTCTTTGAGCTTTCTTTTCTTGCTGACTTTGATATTTGTTTCTAAGTTTTTCTTCTTCTTGGGCAAGTTTTTCCTTTTCTCTTTCATGTTCAGCTAATAAAATATCTGTTTTCTTATATTTATTGTTAGTTTTTTTTGCTTCAATAATTACTTTTGATTTATTTTTGTTTTTAACAAAAAGTTTGGCAAACATAGTTGGAAAAGCTAGAATTCCTAAAAATACGTATCTAAAAAAACGTCCAATAGCTTTTAATATAACTAGAAGTCCATGATATATATATACAAATGGTGATAATATTTTAAAGATCATCTTTGACACCTTCCTATTCTTTTACACTAATTTTATTATAACATATTAAATTATAAAATAAAACTTTTTTTCTTTAAAACATATAATAATTTAGAAAGGGGCTGAAATCATGAATTTTTATAATCCATATTATTATGTTGTCCCGGGAGCAAGTACTGGTTTAGGCGGAAGATTATTTGGCGGAGCTATAAGAAATGGGCTTAATTGGAGTACTTTATTAAATGGGGCTCAAAGAACTTTAGGACTTGTAAATCAAGCAATTCCACTAGTGAAGCAGGCGGCACCTATGGTTAGAAATGCAAAAACTATGTTTAAAGTAATGAATGAATTTAAAAAGGTTGATACACCACAAACGAAAATAAACAAAGAATTACAATCAGAACAAAAAAATGTTTATGACTCTTCTGTTACTGATAGTCAATTTAATGATTTTTCATCTAATGGGGGGCCTACTTTTTTCGTTTAATTAAAATTTTTGAATTATCACGAATGAATAAAATCAAGGGAATTTAGTACCCCTTGATTTTTAATTAACCTCAGTTTGTATAAATTGCCATTTTTGATTATTTTGATTATTACATGACCATGCGTTAATTTTAGTTCCATTAGCAACATTTGAATTACTTAAATCTAAACATAAGCCATTAATGTTTTTGATGTACCAATTATTATTGCCAGCATTTTCTAAATTCCAATATCCTCCTGTTTCTTCATTCATACCCCATATAACGATACTTGCATTTGCCGTACTATTACCAGATACCCATAGCCATCTATCACCGGCATGTTTTGCGGCAAAACCATATTGTACTTTGCCATCAACGATTTTATGGACATAGGTTTGCCATTTTTGATTGTTTCCACCATTTTGCCATAAAACTACATTAGTTCCATTATCGGTAAATGCTCCTTCTACAGCTAAACCATAACCACTATTTAAGGCTGTAGTTATATAATTAATAGCATTAGAAGTATTATATGTATATCCTGATTGTTTTTCGTTTACTGTTACGCCTAGAACTATATCAATGTTTTTACCTTCAGTTCTTAAATTACTATTTCCTATATTGTTGTTGATAGTTCCTCCATTAACGTTAAAAACTGTGTTGACATTATTATGTCTAGCTACTGCTAATCCACCACCTAAGCCGTTTGTTACTGTGTTATTTGTAATTGAACCACCATTTAAATTAATAATCCCTGAGGCATCTATGCCTCCTCCATCTTGGGTTGCTGTATTATTGCTAATTGAACCACCGTTGATAGTTAAGGTTCCATAACTCCAAATGTTCCCATTAAATGATTGATTGTTTTTAATCATTCCACTATTTATAGTAGTAGTTCCATTATTAAAGATTGCGGCTCCTCCTGCAGTTGCGATATTATTAGAAATATTTCCGTTATTTATAACTAAGTTACCTTCATTAGTAACATAAATACCGGCCCCGTTATCACTAGTATTTTGAGCATTTTTAATTGTAGTTCCGGTTTCAATATTACAATTAGAAGAGGTCATAATCATTGGAGCAGTTGCTTGTATATTATTTCCATCAATAGTTATATTTTTTAAAGTAAGATTGCCAGCTGTATGTCTTAAAACATACGCTAGGTTATTAGCTGTTCTAAAAATACTATATGTATTATTATAACTGGTTAAAGTTATTGTTTTATCTTCATCCATAATGGT
>CALVID010000019.1 GCA_944329355.1 uncultured Bacilli bacterium | reverse complement strand
GATAAATTTTCAATAATTATATTGGTTGGTATCGTAAGTAAATAAGCAATAACGACTCCTAAAATCCCAGAAAAAACTCCAATAATAAATGTTTCTGCATTAAATACTCTAGTAATGTCTTTCTTTCTTGCTCCTAAAGCTCTCAAAATACCAATTTCTTTAGTTCTCTCCAAAACTGAAATATAAGTTATTATTCCTATCATAATTGAAGAAACAACCAAAGATATTGAAGAAAATGCTACCAAAACAACTGTAATTGCATCCATAATATTACCAGATAAACTAGAAATCATTTCAGCCATATCTGTATATTGAACAATATCATCTTCCTCTTTACCATCATTATAATCATCCAAATATTTTATAATCTGATCTTTAGTTTCAAAATCCTTAGGATAAATATAAATGCTTGATGGAATTACATCAGCCCCTAAATATCCTAAAAACAAATCTTTAGTCATAGTTTCATTAAAATTTTGATGTGTCAAAACATTATAATTTACTTCTTTTTGAGCCCTCACTATTTCCGAACCTTTATTTTCCTTTATAACCATATCAGACAGTGCTTTAGTATAATAAATACCACTAGAAGTTGCGATCAGCTCCTTATCTTTTTTTCCACGGACAATAGCCATAATCTTTACAGAAATACTATTTTCACTATTATATAATTTACTTATATCACTTTGAGGGGCAAAATTATTGCCAACTTTTATATAATAATCATCATTTAATATAACCTTAATTTCTTTGTTTAAAATATCGTCAAAAGTAGCTGAAGAATCAAAACCTAAACTTTTTAATAAAGAAGAACTAATCTGATTATGACTATTTACAAATAATACAAGTCCCGCCTCATCATTAACCTCTCCAGCTAAAACATCATAATTTTTCTTAATTAAACCACTTTCATAATCAGGACTCTCTGGTAACAAAGTAAAAGTATTACTAGTCATATTAGCTGTTAAAGAGTCATCTTTAATCAAATTATAATTGTCGCCATTTTTACTAGCCATAATGATATTTGTCCCTTTAACATAAGAAATACTAGCTACATTGCTCATATCCATATCTTCTATATAATCTACATAATCTGAAGTGATCTTATTTGTATGTACAATTTTATCAACTATATCATTTTGAGCAAAAACCACTTTATCATTAGAATATTTTTCTTGTTTTTGTTCTCCTCTTATCTCATTTAAAGTTTCTTCGTTCATCTGAACAGTTTGATTGGTAATCATAATTGGCGACTGTGATAAAGAATCCTGTTCAAAATTTTCTACCTCAATATTAAATCCATTTGAAAGAGATAAAATAAGAGCAATTCCAATAATTCCAATAGAAGAAGCAAAAGAAGTTAAAATAGTTCTCCCTTTTTTAGTTCTAATATTTCCAAAAGAAAGCTTAAGAGCTGTAAAAAAACTCATTGCAGTTTTAGTAATTTTCAAATTACCACTTTTATCTTTAGCCTCGAAAGGTTTACTATCATTAAGTATTTTACCATCTTTCATTTCTATTATTCTCTCAGCATAACTCTCAGCTAATTCCTTATTATGAGTAACCATAATAACTAACTTATCCTTAGAAATTTCTTTAATAAGTTCCATAATCTGTCTACTTGTCTTACTATCCAAAGCTCCTGTAGGTTCATCAGCTAAAATAATCTTAGGATCATTAGCTAATGCTCTAGCAATCGCCACTCTTTGCATTTGTCCACCAGAAAGTTGACTAGGTTTTTTATGAGCATGTTCTTTAAGACCTACTTTTTCAAGTAAATCAAGAGCTTTTTTTCTTCTTAAAGATGCATTAACACCACTCAAAGTCATCCCCATCATGGTATTTTCTAAAACTGAAATATGACCAATTAAATTATAACTTTGAAACACAAAACCTACCACATTATTCCGATATGCATCCCAATCTTTATCTTTAAACTTTTTAGTAGATTTACCATCAACAATTAAATCACCAGTAGTATATCTATCTAAACCCCCTATAATATTTAATAAGGTTGTCTTTCCAGATCCACTAGGACCTAAAACTGCTACAAACTCATTTTCTCTAAAAGACAAACTCACGCCTTTTAAAGCGTGCTGAATAAAATCACCAGTTTTATAATCTTTCTTAATATTATTTAATTTAAGCATTTAATCACCCCATTATAAAGAAAAAAAGTGCGGACTATACTGATTTGGCTAATGACATGTTTTTTTCATTATCCAAAGCACTTTTAATTAACTCCGCACTATTATACTTTGGATTTCTAAGTGTTATCATATCATAATCATATTGTGGATCCATTAAAATTGTTGAATCATTTTTGTTTAAATCTTCAAGTTCACGAACCAAAACTTGATAAATTATTTCGTATTTACTTTCTAAATTATATCGATTATAAATATCATTCAAAATATTTTTACTCGTTAAATTCATTGAAATAAGTGGAATATATCCTTCTTTACTAAGGCCCTCACTCACAAGAGTATAAGCATTAATAAAACTAAGTAATTTCATTTCACTATCTTTATTCTGCAAAACAAATTCATCATTGACCTCATAAATAATACATCTAGAGTTCATGCCATTGCACTGATCCAATAATTTAAAAATTTTTTTCAACTCGTAACCGGCCTCTTTTTCATCAGTAGCTCTTCCATATATCATTACCCCAGCTTTAATCCCCTCATCAATACAAAAACGCATATTATCTAAAAATAACTTTTCAGCTTTAATATTATCCACATCTTGACATGGTAATATAACCAAATTCGCCCCTATTTCATGTAAATTTCGAAAATCTTTTTTAGTAAGTTTATCGCCATCTAATATTTTTTGAAACACAAATTCATTAATAGACTTAGGTTTTTCCGCACTCTCAATTTTTTCCTCTTCTTGTTCATCTTTAACTATATCATTTTGATTTGATTTTAAATCATTATCCTCTTTATAAAAGTTCTCAATAGGTTTTACACTAACAGGACTAAGCATTACACTACTTTTAGTAACCTTAAGTTGTTCTTCTTTTTCAACCCTTTTAGCTTCTACAATTTTAAACTCATCTAAAATTGCTTCTAAATTACGTGCATAATTCGCACTATTCTCGTCAAAGTCTGGCCATTTAATAGCCCGATAATCTAATCTTCCACTCATATAAGCATAACTTAAACTACCCTCTAAATAGTCCACAGCCAAATTATACACTCTAGCCCATGCTTCTTTATAATTACTCTCGTCCTTACTAGGTATTGTAACAATATTTTTAAGTTTACTATTTGGAACATCTATCCAAACCTCACGACCTTTTGCCACCATAAAATTATTGGGTTTTAAAAGTTGTGATTTTATCCAATCTATATGATCACGTGTAACAACATGTATTTGATTAATTAAAGCCCCTGTATCTTTTTCATTAATCATTCAACCACCCGCTTTATTATTGTCAATATCATTATACATCTCGTTTACACTCCATGTCAATAAATTTTAATCAAAAAAGCCCATAATATAAGGCTTTTATCTCAATTTAATCTTTTTAGAAATTTTATAAAATAAATCTGTAAAAACATTAAAGAAAGTTATTGCAATCATAAATAAAGCAAGTGTCAAAATCAAAAGTTTAGGCGTTAACAAAGTAAGTGAAAATAACTCTCTCAAAAAGATTACACCAAAACTAAATAAAACTATCAAAAAACCAAATAAACATCTTCTTAAAGCATTAAAAGGCAAGCTTATCCTATATAAAAGCATAAAACCAGTAAGACCTGTCAATAAAACACATAAAGTTGAAACCTCATCTGAAGTAAGTCTTATAATATAAGGTAAAAGTGAAATAATTAAAATATTCAAAACAATAGTTAAAGCCGTTGGAATAGACCTTTTCAAAACATTTAAAATAATCTTACCATTAATTCTCTCATTATTAGGTTCCAAAGCCAAAATAAATGAAGGAATGCCAATTGTAACCACACTAGTTAAAGTAAGTTGAATAGGTTCAAATGGATAACTTAAAGGTAAAAACATAAACAAAATAGCCAGTAATGTCGCATAAGTTGTCTTACAAAGAAATAAAGATGATGACCTTTGAATATTATTAATACTTCTTCTTCCTTCTGCCACAACCTTCGGCATTGAAGAAAAATTTGAATCTAAAAGTACAAGCTGTGAAACATTTCTCGCCGCATCACTACCACTATTCATAGCTACACTACAATCAGCCTCTTTCAAAGCTAAAACATCATTAACCCCATCACCTGTCATTGCCACCGTATGACCATTGGCCTTTAAAGCCATTATAATCTCTTTTTTTTGTTTAGGTTTCACCCTACCAAACACACTATATTTATCTACAATATCCATAATTGGTAAATCACATTTACCCATATCGATATATTTAACATCTGTAAGTCCCACCTTTTTAGCCACACCAGCCACCGTTTTGGGATTATCTCCAGAAATTAATTTAATCTCAACACCTTGCTCCTTAAAATAATCAAGTGTTGCTTTAGCCTCTAACCTAACTTTGTCATTAATAATAACTAAAGCCATAGGCTCTACATCTAAAGGTAAAGTCTTATTTAATTTATGATTAACCTTGCCAAGCAAAATAGTTCTATTACTTTCAGTATATAAATTAAGTTCCTTATCTATCTTAGCAGTATCTTTAAGTACAATCTCTGGTGCTCCTATGATATAACTTACATTTTCAAAAGAAATACCTGACCACTTAGCCTGTGAAGAAAATGGAACAACCTCTAATACCTTATAATCATTTTTCCTCGCATATTTTTTACTAATAGCCTCCATTGTCTGATTATCGTTTTCCATATGATAACTCATTATACTAAGTGCATCTACTATCTCATTCATAGGTATTTCATTTAATGGTACTAACTTAGATACCTCCATCTCCCCTTTAGTAATTGTCCCTGTTTTATCTAAACAAATTGTATCTACTCTAGCCAATGTTTCAATACAATATAACTCCTGAACAAGTACATTGTATTTAGAAAGCCTAATAACACTAATAGCTAAAACAGTACTGGTAAGTAATACCAATCCCTCAGGAATCATGCCAATTAAAGCAGCCACCACATGAATAACCGTATCACCAAAAGGCCCAGAATCCATCTGCCCTAAAAATAGTAATACTCCAATCGGAATTATAGCAATAGAAATATATTTAATAATTTTATTGATAAAATTCATAATTTCTGAATTTACCTTTTTAATATATTTAGCCTCTGCCGAAATCTGTGCCGTATAATTATCAGCCCCAACATGAATAACTTCGGCTAAACAACTACCGCTTACCACAAAACTTCCAGATAAAATATTCATATCTTTATTTTTTGTAACTGATTCAGATTCTCCTGTGATAAGTGATTCATTAACTAAAATTTCGCCAACTAAAATTCTACTATCAGTAACTATCTGATTACCAGCTTTTAATTTAATTATATCTCCCAAAACAATTTCGTGAATACCAATACTAACTTCTTTTCCATCCCTTATAACAGTAGCTTTACTTTCGTTAAGTAAAGAAAGTTTGTCGATAACCTTTTTGCTTCTAATCTCTTGAATAGTACTTATTAAAGTATTACAGAAAACAACCCCTAAAAAAAGTAAATTTTTATAAGAACCCACGAGAAAAATAGCCAAAGCTAAACCAAAGTTCAAAAAATTAAATAAAGTAAAAAAATTACCCGCAATAATTTGACCAATAGATTTAGTTTTAACATCATAATTATAATTTACAAGTCCTTTTTCTTTAAGTTCTAAAACCTTTTCTTCCGATAATCCTTTTAATTTTTCCATATCTTCCCTCTATAACAATTTTATCATGGATATTTTAATATGTAAATTATTCATTTTTGCTTTACATTATAAATAAAATATTATATAATGAAAAAGACGCAGGTGTAGTACAACGGTTAGTATATGGCCTTGCCAAGGCTAAGATGCCGGTTCGATTCCGGTCACTTGCTCCAGAGATGAATCTGCTCGAACTTTCGAGCATTATGATAGATATCAAATTCAGAAATGGATTTGATTTTTTGGTTTCGAACTCCAGTAATCAGCTTGAAAATATATAAAAAACATTCTAAAAATAAAAATTGTAGCATTTTACTGTCACAATTTTAATGCTCTAATTCTTTTTATTAATAACAATCCATTTTCCATTTTTATCAGCACCAACTCTTTTTATATAATTATTTTCTACCAAAACTTTTATATTATTTCTAATTGTTCTAGATGTTACACCTAGCAGATTAGCCATTTCCTCTTGAGTGATACTAGGTCTATCCTCTATTAAACCAATAATTCCTTCTTGAACTTTTGTTAGAATAATGTCAGGATAAGAAAGATTCTCTATTTTTTTGTTAGAATTCTCATAATTAAATTCATTTTGATTATATTTAATACTTACTCTTATAAAATGTGGAAAGAAATGATAGATGCTTTTATCGTATTTTTTTAATATTCTTCTTATACCGGTTCCTAAATGTTCAACAAGTTCTAGGTCATGGAACACTCGCATAAGTTCTGGATTTTTAGGGGCAGAATATCCTTCTAAAAATTCTTCTTCAGTAAATTCACTTTGTATTCCGCCAAATGATGATACTTCTAATCTATCACTAAAAAATTCAAATTTAGGAGGATATTCATTAGACCAATCGTTATGAACTATAGCGTTGACAATAACTTCCCTAACAGCATTATAATCATACATGGGTTGTTCAATTCTTTCTGGATATGTTATTTTAGCATAAATTTTATTCTCTATTCTAAACTTTTCAAGTACCCTATAAGTTGCTTTAACTAAAGAACAGTCTCCAAATTCATAATATTCTTCTATTTCATCAACATCATCACCAGCATATTTGGCTACTTTAATTGAAACTCTATTATTATCCGCTAAAAGATATGCAACATAATTATATTTTCCATCTCTTGTAAAAAATCCTAATTGTCTTTCAAAATTATCACCAACATCAAAACCTTTTTCAGCATAATATATTTTTAAATCAGTAAAAGTTAAATCTTGTTTAGGAGAGATAATATTTTTTAAAGAATTTTTTGTTCTTTCTCTAAACATCTTATTTATTAAATGTTCATCCATTTTTTCATTGGAACTACCAACTCTAATAAAACAGCTGTCTGGAGTCATTCCCATACCTTTTATATGGTATGGAGTTTCATATCCTTTTGCTATTGTTATCTTTAAATATTTTTTATCATCTTTTATAAGTACTTCTAAATCAAATAATCCTAAAACAGATGGTTCAATATTTGAAATTATTTTATCTTTTACTTTTCGCTGAAATAAATCCATATTATTTTTTAATCCAACTACATTACCATTATCATCAACACCAATATAAATACTACCACCATCTTTATTTAAAAAAGCTATAACTGTTTCTTCTAAATCATCTACTAATTTAACTTTAAATTCTATTCTTGAGTCTTCAATTGCATCTATCATTTTTACACCTCCAATTATTGTTAAATTAATCATATCACATTTCCTAGTAATTTCCTAGTAATTTCCTAGTAATTTTCCTAAAAAAATTCCATAACATTTTTTACACAATTTAGTAGTAACAATGATATAAAAGTTTGTATTAAATGCAATATAGTGTTATAATTAATACATCAAATAAAGCTGAACTTTTACTAAAATGTGCATAACCCTTTTAGTAAACGCTCCATAATGAAATTAACCCTTGATTTTCAAGGGCTTTTATATTGTTAAATGTTATTTACCTCGTATTTTTATTGAAAAAAGCCAAAAAATTTTTACAAAAAAACTAAATAAAAAGCATAATTACAAATAAATTACACTTTTATCTCACATTCTTATTTCTAATATAATCTCCAGCAAACTCATTTTCTAATATATCCATGTGAAGCATATCATAATACTTACCATTTAAAAACACTCTTTCCCTATCTTTACCAGTATCTTTAAAACCACACTTCAAATAACACTTATGAGCTCTTTCGTTCACATCTAAAACATCAAGTCTAATAGAGTGCAAATTAAGATATTTAAAGCCATACTCAAGCATAAGTTTTATTGCCTCAGTCCCATATCCATGACTTCTATAATCACTATCTCCTATAAATATTCCTAAAACCGCACTTCTATCAGTCATATTAAACCCATCTAAACTAATCGTTCCAATTAATTTATCCTCATCTAAAGTTACAATTTCTAAACTAATATCTTTTCTGTTTTTAGCCATATCCTCAAGCCATATTCTTTCGCCAGTTAAAGTTACCACCTTACTACTACCACCAATATAATCTGTAACCTCAAAATCATTCATCCATTTGGTATATCTTTCTATATCCTCATCAAACACACTTTTTGGCGATAAATATATCCTATCCCCTATTATTTTTTTAAAATATTTCATACTCTAACGCTCCTTATCTTTAAAATAAAATTTTTATCCATATCCTTTAAGTTTTCTGTTTTAAACCTCACATAATTTTACACCTATCTAAAAATATATAAAAATATTACAAATAATAAAAATATCAAAATAAATATTATACTAATCTTACTAACCCTAACCTTCTTCATATCATTTCTATCAAGCCCATCAGCACTTCCAATATATCTAAGTCCTAAAAGATTCCTTTTACTCAAATCCTCATCAGTATATATTCCAAAAGCCATAGGATTATCATACTCTGAATATTCAAAATTCTTAATTTTAGCTAACCCCCAAAACATCATTAAATCTCCACTACATCCAGATATATTAAAAATAGAAAGCCAAATCAAAACCAAATTATCAGTCAAAATTCCAACAATATAAGTAATAACTCCAATAAAAATAAATGGAAAAAGTAAAGATATCAAGATATTTCTCTTACTAATATTTTGCTTACATAAGCAACACATTATCCCCTTTTCTAAATGCACACCATAAGTAATGTTTTTATAATCTGCCCCATTCAAAACATAAGCCAAAGAATGTAATAACTCGTGCAAAAGCAAATAAGGAATAATTAAGACAAATACCAAAATCAAATCACTACTATTCATAAACATGCCATCATATAAAAATCCCGTTAAAATAAGCATTAAAACTAGTATAACTATAGATAAACATTGTAACCATAAACCCTTCATTTCAAATAAATAGTATTTCTTTTCCATATTATACCACCTAAGCCATTATCAAAATTATAACACGAAAATAAGATTACCACAAAGATAACCTTATTTAAAATAACCAAATTATTCCTCTTTATTCTTATAAATCTTATATGAAACCTTATAACTAATAAAATACATTATCAAACTCAATATTATAAGAAAAGCCAAGCCAAAATTTTTTAACACACTTTCTAACTTTGCAATATCAATAGTAAATCCAGATTCTCTTATAAGAAAACCTACTCCTGTTCCTATTAAAACTAAAAATAGTAAAACAATAAACATTTGAATTCTACCTTTTTCCGCACCCCATTTAAAAATGCTTGGAATCTGAATAGCCTGTATAAAAGAAACTCCAAAAAATCCACCAACAGTAGTAGCAAGCAACGTATCTATGTTTATATCTATAACATTATCTGGCCTTACATAATTCATAATATTACCAATTAACAAAGTTAATATAAACCCAAGTAAACTTCCTAATATAGTAGCTCCAATAGCCAAAATATATTTTTCTAAAACAATTTCCTTCCTAGTAACAGGTAAAGTCAAAATATATCTATTAGATTTTGCCATATCATCATAACTAAATGTCGATAAAGAAATCATACCAACAATCATACCAATTATAATAGAACCCCAATATATCGCATCCGTTCCAATAATCGCAATACCGCAAAATAACACAACTATAATTAATGAAGTTTTATAACTTGCCAAATTATATAAATCCTTTTTAAGTAACCCTTTTATCATAATTATCTTTCTCCCTTTATGTAAAATAGCATTATATCATCAATAGATGGTTTATCAATAGAAGTAATACCATACTTTTTCTTAAAACTGTTTTTATCATTGATTAAAACTTCATATTGATATTTTCCTTTTTTATAGCTCACATAATCTTTTTCATTTATTTTAGAAAATTCTTCTTTTGTACATTTAGCAACCCCGTAATCTTCTAATAATTCTAAAGTAGGCACATTCAAAACCATTTTTCCCTTATCAATAAATACGATATAATCAGAAATATGTTCTAAGTCTGTTGTAATATGAGTAGATAATAGAATAGATCTAGACTCATCTTCCTCAATATATTTTCTAAATATATCAAGTATTTCACTTCTTACAACTGGGTCAAGTCCACTTGTTGGCTCATCTAATATTAATAATTTAGGATTATGAGAAATAGCTACCGCAATTTTTAATTTCATTTTCATACCACTTGAAAAATCTTTAACCAACTTATCAGCTGGTAATCCAAATTGTTTTAATAAACCATTATATTTATCTTCATCCCATGTTTGATAAAAATCTTTCATAACCAAGTTTATATGTTTAGGTGTTAAATAAGTCGACAAAAAGCTATCATCTAATACCACCCCTAAATCTTTTTTTATTTCTTTTTCGTAAGTTTTACTCTCTTTTCCAAATATCTTAACCGTACCTTCCGAATTTATAATATTAAGTATCGCCTTAATAGTCGTTGTCTTACCCGCACCATTTTCTCCAATAAGCCCAACAACCATTCCACTTGGTACATTAAAACTAATCTTATCTAATGAAAAACCAACATACTTTTTAGATAAATCTTTTACCTCAATATTATTCATTTATATTTCCTCCTCAAAAATCATTTTAAATAATTCAATTACTTCTTCCTTAGAAATATTAGATATTTTAGATACCTCATAAATCTTTTCAATATAACCTTGAATCTCCTTTAATTTTTCTTCTTTAATCAAATCCAAATTTTTAGGGGCCACATAGCTTCCTTTTCCCTGCACCGTTTTTATAAAACCGGCTTTTTCTAATTCATCATAAGCTCTTTTTACTGTTAAAAAACTTATTTTCAAATCATTAGCTAAACTCCTAACAGATGGAAGCATCTCTCCTTCTTTAAGCTCATTAGAAAATATTGCTTCCTTAATTGCATTTTCTATTTGCTCAAATATCGGAAGTCCACTACTATTCGTTATAATGATATTCATCATACACCTCCTGTTACATCTGTTATGTTCAAATTATAACACTTTATAACAGTTTGTCAATACCATATTATATAAAGATTAAAAAAGACTATCATTTTATTGATAATCTAATTAACTTATTATTTTTTTCTTATTAACATTATTCCAAGCACTAAAGTAATTAATATAATCATAATTGGAGCAACTTTAAAAAATATCCATTCAAACGAATGCCATAATGTTCCAATAACGCCCCACTCAGGATTACCATAATCCCAAGATTGATATGGACTGCCTAATATAGCTAATGCTATAAAAAGTAATATTATACATACATCCAAAACGATTAAAAATTTTATTGTTCGTTTTCTTTTTTGTTTCTGCATCATAGATAATTGTTCATTTATAACCTCTAATTTTTCTGATATTACTTTCACATCATTTTTTTCTTTTTCTAAAATATTTTCACCCAAAATATCACTCACTGGAGTTTTAAAAACTTCTGATATAGATATAAGCATTTCCGCATCAGGAACTGATAATCCTTGTTCCCATTTTGAAATAGTTTGTCTACAAACATTTAATTTGATACTTAATTCTTCTTGTGAAAGGCCACTATTTTTTCTTAAAATCTTTAAGTTATCTTTTAACAATTTAAACCCTCTCCTTTCAAGATTAAGTATATTATAAATAGGTTGTTGCTACAAGCAATGTATTTTAACATTATAGAAAACTTCTAATACTTTAATAACTTGCTAAATTAAAACAGCATAATGCATTTTATTTTGAACTGTTGCAAATTTTACAACAGTTCAATCATCCAACACTTCTTTTAAAACTTTATTAACCCATTTTCTAAAAATAACACCATTTTGTGATTTAACTCAGCCACCATCTCCTGTGATAATCCAGCCTTTTTCCTTGCTTGAAATAAACTATTACCTAAATTCATTTTTTACACCTCCAAATTAAGTATATCATTTAAACATATATTTTCCCATCAACCAATTTTTACAGTTTCGCCCTTTTTATTAACACACCTACTTCCAAAAATCGTTAATTAACAAAGCCAGTTCCTTCGGATTTTCTTCATTTACAATGTGTCCAGTATTTTTAATAATTTCTAATTTTGAATTTTTAATATTTTCAGGCAAATAATAAGCTGATTTAATATTAGCCTTGTCTTTCTCGCCGCATATTATTAAAGTCGGACATTCAATTTTAGAAACTCTATCACTAAAATCTAAGTTTTTCATTGAACTACCTAAAATAAAAGTATCTTTTTTATTAAAAGCCATATCCTCAAAAAGCGATTTAGGTAAAAACTTAAAAATAACATTTTGAATACTAAACATAACCTTTGGTACTTTATAAGGTGTCCCAATTAAAATAAGTGAATTTACCTTATCTGGATATTCTAAACTATAATTCAAAGCCAAAATACCACCAAGCGAAAGACCACATAAATCAATTTTACCTTCTATATCATTACAGTATTTAACAAATGAAGCATACAAATTATCATAGTTTGCTTCCTTGCCATTAAGAATTAAAGATAACTCCGGACATAATATATCATTATTATTTTTAATGTATTCTATTGTTTTGTTCCAACTTGTTGCTTTGTGCCCTGAACCGTGAATTAAAATCTTTTTCATACTCTCTCCTTCAAATTATAATTTATTTTTCTTTTTTCACTACTACTGTTAAAAAACGTATTCCATATTCGAGTGCTAATAAAAATAGATAAAAACCAAGCCATATTGAAAAACTTAAAAATGCTATATCAAACGTATTTTCAGCCCCACTTCCATCAACTTTTCTAACAAACAAAAATACACTAACAACTAAAAATAATATAAACTGAATAATTTGGAATACCTTCCATTTACTACTTTTCATACATCTACCCACTTTCAAATAACTTTACCACCACAATTATAACACGAAAAAAGTAAACCTAAAACATCTTAGATTTACTAAAACTATTTAAATACCTTAAAACCTAAAGCCTCTATTTTTCTTGTAACCTCACCTAATACCTTCTCATTTTTAACACTTACTAATAATCTCTTATCCTCTAAAGAAACATCATAAGACTGTACACCTTTAACCATAGATAAAACATTTTTAATCCTATTTACGCATCCTTCACATTTCATACCTTCAATATTCAAAACTATATCTTTCATATCTTCATCCTTCCTAATCTTAAAGAATTTAATACCACTGTCAAACTACTAAACACCATTGCAATACTTCCAAACATTGGTGTCATATTCAAACCAAAATCTCTAAAAAGTCCCATTGCAATTGGTATCATACATAAATTATAGAAAAAAGCCCAAAACAAATTTTGTTTAATAATCTTATACGACTTTTTACTTATATTAATTAAATCTAAAATATTTTTCATATCATTATTCATTAAAATAACATCCGAACAGTCCATAGCTACATCAGTTCCGTCATTCACACTAATTCCAATAGTCGCACTCGCTAAGGCAGGTGCATCATTAATTCCATCACCCACCATAATCACGTTTCGCCCACTATCTACCATATTCTTAACATATAAAGCCTTCTCCTTTGGTAAAACTCCAGCCACTACATTTTTTATTAAAGTATCAGAGGCAATAACCTTAGCCGCCATTTCATTATCTCCTGTTAACATCACCGTATCAATATTATTGTTATCAAACTCCAAAATAACTTCCTTCATATCATCACGAACAATATCTCTAACACCAATAAGCCCAATAACCTTCTTATTTTCTACAACATAAATAATCGTGCATCCATTTAAAACCAAATAATCATAGTCATCAAAATTATCTTTAATATTTAACTTTGCAAGTATTTTATCATTACCCAAATAATAATCATTACCACTTACCCTGCCATAAATACCAATTCCAGTAAGCACCTTAAAATCATCAACATCAAGCTGCTTTCGCACATTAAAAGCTACACTAATAGGATGAGATGACATTTTTTCAATATTTGAAACAATGTTAAATAGTTTGCTATCCTTATAATTAGAATAATTAAACATCTTAAAAACCTTCGGTTTTCCAAAAGTCAAAGTGCCAGTTTTATCAAAAATAACCATATCTACATCTCTAGCCTTCTCCAAAACCTCGCCATTCCTTAAAAATAATCCTCTCTTCGCACATAAAACATTACTCACTAAAATAACCAAAGGCACCGCTAAACCAAGTGCACAAGGGCAAGCCACCACTAAAACCGTAACCATATGAATTAAAGATTCCTCTAAACCAGAATCAAATAACATCTGTAAAATAAAAGTCAAAAAAGATATCAAAAGAATAATCGGTACAAAATAACCGCTAATCTTATCCGCTAACCCTTGTATTTTACTCTTTGTATTAGTCGCCTCAACAACCAACTTAACAATCTCTGAAATAGCTGTTTCCTTGCCGATTTTCAAAGCCTTATATTCAATATATCCATCATAGCTAATCGAACCTGCTATAACATGACTACCCTTTTCTTTAAGTGCTGGTGCACTTTCTCCAGTAATAAAACTTTCATCCACATAACACCTGCCACTTTCAACTACCCCATCAACCGCAATTTTATCGCCAGATTTGCAAATCAATAAATCGCCTTTTTGAACCTCATCTATTGAAACCTTTTTCGCCTTATCTCCTTCTTTTAAAATCGCACTTTGCGGAGTAATAACCACTAACTTTCTTATCGCATCCTTTGTCTTATCCTTGCTTATATTTTCTATAAATCTACCTAATTTAATAAAATAAATAACCATACAAACAGATTCAAAATATAAATTTTCTAAATAATTATACCCCAAAATAATATTTATATATCCATATAAACTATATATAAAACTAAAGCAAACACTAAACAACACCAAAGTATCCATATTAGGCATTTTATGAATTAAATTTTTAAACCCACTTTTCAATATATCAAAACCATAATAAAGAAAAAGCAAAGCAAAAACCAATAAAACAGTCCCTAAAATAATAGGATAACTATGATTAACAAAAGGAATAGCTGGTAAATTAAACATCTGACTTGCCATAACATACATTAAAATTAAAAGCAAAATACCAAAAAATACTAACTTTCCCTTATCGGAATTATTTATCTCATTATCCTCTATACCCTTAAATTCACCAAGACTTTTAAACCCAGCTTCCTTTATATAATTCTCTAAATCTTTTATACTAACATTCTCATATAAAATACTCACCAAAGACAAAACCAAATTAACATTCGCACTTATAACTCCATTTTGCTTACTCAAATATTTCTCTAAACCAGAAGAGCAAGCCGAACAAGTCATACCATCTACTTTTAAAACTATCTTTTTCATACATAATCACCTAAATTTAACTCTTAAAATTCTAAGTGCATTTAATATAGCTAAAATAGAAACACCAACATCCGCAAAAACCGCTGCCCACATACTCGCCATACCAAAAGCACTCAGCACAAGAACTATTATTTTTACCGCTATCGCAAACAAAATATTCTGTTTAACAATTCTCATTGTTTTTTTAGATATTTGAATAGAAGTAGCTATCTTAGATGGCTCATCAGTCATAATAACCAAATCAGCAGCCTCCACCGCCGCATCACTACCTAAAGCTCCCATTGCCACTCCTATATCTGATAAAGCTAAAACAGGAGCATCATTAATTCCATCACCAATAAAAACCAATTTCCCATTAACCGATTTTTGAGACATTAACTCTTCCGCTAAACTAACTTTATCCGCTGGAAGTAACTCAAAATGACACTCATCCAACTTAAGTTCCTTTGCCACTTCTTCACTGATATTTCTTTGATCACCCGTAAGCATCACAATTTTTTTCACATTGTTTTTTCTAAATAATTCTATAGCCTTATAAGCATCACTTTTAATCTTATCAGCAATCAAAATTGTTCCCGCAAACTTACCATCAATAGCCACATAAATAATAGTTCCAACCTTTTCACTTCGCTTAAAACTAATATTATACTCGTGCATTAACTTCTCATTACCAATTAATATAGTCTTGCCAAAAAACTTAGCTTTTATCCCCTTACCAGATATTTCCTCCGTTTTTGTAACAAATTCATTATTAATCTCTTTTCCATAAGCCTCTTTAATCGAAAAAGCTATTGGATGATTAGAAAAACACTCCGCATAAGAAGCATACTTTAACAAATCCTCATCAGAATATCCAACCGCATCAATTTCTTGAACTTTAAATACCCCCTCTGTAAGTGTTCCCGTTTTATCACAAAGAACAATTTCCGTATTCGCCAAAGCCTCTAAATAATTGCTGCCCTTAATTAAAACCCCAATTTTCGAAGCCGCTCCAATACCTCCAAAAAAAGATAATGGAATTGAAATAACTAAAGCACAAGGACATGAAACCACTAAAAATGAAAATGCCCTATAAAGCCAGTCATTAAATGAACTACCCTCTATTATAAAAGGAGGAACAATAGCCAATAAAAGAGCAATCAAAACCACAACTGGTGTATAATATTTAGCAAACTTACTGATAAAATTTTCAGACTTTGATTTCCTGCTGCTCGCATTTTCCACCAAATCTAAAATCTTACTAACCGTTGACTCACCAAACTCCTTAGTAACCTTAATCTTAAGAACACTATCATTATTAATACATCCACTTAATACCTCATCATTTACTCCTACTTTTTTAGGTATAACCTCACCCGTCAAAGCCTTCGTATTAAGTGTAGAATTGCCAGAAGTAATCACTCCATCCAAAGGAATCTTCTCTCCGGGTTTTACTAAAATAATCTCTCCAACATTTACCTCATCTGGACTAACCTTCTCAATTTCTTCCCTATACACATTCGCATAATCAGGCCTTATATCCATAAGTGAAGCAATAGACTTTCTCGACTTATCAACCGCATAACTTTGAAATAACTCTCCAACTTGATAAAATAACATTACCGCACACGCCTCAGGAAACTCCCCGATAAAAAAGGCCCCTATTGTTGCAATTGTCATCAAAAAATTTTCATCAAAAACCTTACCTTTAAAAATATTTCTTATAGCTTTTAATACAATATCATATCCTATAATAACATAACTAATCACAAAAAGAATATTTCTATATAAATCAAAACTTAAAAGAAAAGCTATAACCATTAAAACAAATGAAACAATTATTCTAATTAGCTTTCTATTCATAAATTAAACCTCCTCTATAATAACATCAGGTTCTTCTTTTTTTATAATTTTTTTAATCTCTTTCAAAGCATTATCCTTATCATCACACTCAAAATAAAGTCTTTCAGTCATAAAACTAATATTAACATTTCTTATAATATCAATTTTACTCAAAGCCCTTTCTAATTCATTAGCACAGTTCGCACAGTCCAAATTTTTAATTTTAAATTTATATTTCATTTCTCATCTTCCTTTCCTTAATCCTTATGATTAATATGTTCTAAACCAACTTCAAATAACCTAACAATATGATCATCATCTAAAGTATAATATACTTCCTTACCACTTCGCCTACATTTTACCACACCACTTCGCCTCAAAACCGCTAACTGATGGGAAATAGAAGACTTAGTCATATTAAGTACATTAGCTAAATCACACACACACATTTCCCTTTGATCTAAAGCAAAAAGAATTCGGCACCTAGTCGTATCACCTATAAGCTTAAATAAATCAGCAAGTCTATTAAATGTATTTTCATCAGGCATTTTCCCTAGTACCTCATCCACCGCCTCTTGATGAATAACATTACAGTCACAAGAAAACTCATTCCTAGCCATAAATACCTCCCATAATAATATATGTAATAGTTGAATAATGTTTCAACTATATTAATTATAATTGAATAAACATTCAATTGTCAAGATAAAAATTAAAAAAGTAACTAAACCAATAATTACTTTTAAATTACCAAGCCATCTTATAATATTTTTTATTAAGATATTTTATCAGCTAATTCATTTTGCTTAACATATAAATATTTATTCGCCATAAAAGTTGCCACCATAAATAAAAAGCATAATATAATAAGGCCCAAATACACATTAATATCTTTAAATAAATAAACAAGTAAAGGAATAACCACTATATTAATCATAGCTAATAAAACAGGAAAAAATAAATTCATATTTTGCTTAGCCACCGCATACTCCGAATCCCAAATTAACTTTGGCCTTTTTAAATCTACAATAATCATCAATATACTTTGTAATATTCCCATTATACTAGCAACCACAAACAAAATAACTAAAGTTAATATTGGAAGATGTAAAATATACTGCATAACCCCTAGTGAAATAATAATCATAATAATATTCATAATTATATTAGGTATAATCTTATAAATATACTGTCTATATAAAGAAACAGGAATATACTTCATCACTATAGCACTCTTTCCTTCTCTAGAAATAGCCGTTACCGAAATATATACAAACATCATAAAAAACTGTATAACTCCTAATATAATACCCGAAGTAAAAAAAGAATTCACATCAGTATTTCCAAACATTTTCATTAATGATCCTTCCATATCAACATCTCCATTTAAACTAAAATAAATAGAGCAAAACATCAATATAGGAATCAAAATAGCTGGTAATAAACATTGTATTAAAAACACAGGATTTCTCACCAACACCTTAAACTCCTTACCAATATAACTCTTATATAACTTGCTGTTTTGATACCTTTTCTGTTTAATTTTTTTATTACTCTTCAAAGTTCCGCCACCAAACAAATTACCAATTAACCCTTTAAAATATAACTTCTGTGAAATAACCAAATACAAAACTAAACCAATTACCGTAATTATAGTAGTCTTCAAAACATCAAACAAAGCTGTAAATAACGAATTAGTCGTTAATGCCTCAGTCATATAACGGGCAGTTGGCACATACCCCTTCATTATATCTATCATACCATTTGAACTCACAATAGCCTGAGCCATTTCTTCATTAGTCAAATTATCCTTAATTCCACTAGTTACCCCTAACAAAATAATTACAAAGGCAATAAGTAATATATATGTGGTTAACTGAAATCTATTTCGGTTTTTAGTTATTTTAGCAAATCCCATAATAATCATAACAATTATACTTATTAGTAACATTGGTAAAATGGGCAACAAAACCAAAGAACATATAGCAAAAACATAAAATAAAATCCCTTGTACAGTCATTATTCCATACATAACTAAAGGTATTAATCCAATTAATAATATAATAGCATACTCAGCCACCAACATTACTAAAGTTCTAGCTAGTATTATTTGATAAGGTTTAAATGGCAAAGGTAATATATATTCATTATCTTTTGTAAAATATAATACATTAATACTTGAAAATAAAGTTTGGAAAATAGCTAACCCAAAAACCATAAACAAAACCAGACTAACAAATATAACCTCCTGATGAATAGCTATCAGTCCATCAAGCAAATTATAACTCAAAAAAATAATCAAACCCGCAAAATATAAAAACAAAATTCCATAAAGTAATATTTTACCCTTAGACTTTGAAGAAACTCCCATCCTTGAATCCATATTAGAAAATGAACTTTTCAAAAATATTTTTGTTAATTTTATAACTTTACCCATAAACAAACACCTTTCACAAATTATCTTTCCGTTATTTCTAAAAATAATTTTTCTAAAGATGCTTCTTCTTTAAATTTCTGTTTCATTTCCTCAAATGTTCCCACAAAAACTAACTTACCATTATTTATAATTCCAACCCTATCACATAACTTCTCTGCCACTTCTAATATATGCGTAGAAAAGAAAACCGTTTTTCCCGCTTTTGCATGCTCTCTCATCATTTCTTTTAAATCATAAGAAGATTTTGGGTCTAATCCCGTCATTGGTTCATCTAAAATCCAGTTTTTAGGTTCAGAAAGTAAAGCTCCACATATCACAATTTTTTGCCTCATACCATGAGAATAACTTTCAATTTGATTATTTAATTGATTATATATTTCAAATTTTTTTGTAAGTTCCTCTATTCTTTCTTTACGTTTATCTTGCGGTATATCACAAATATCAGCCATAAATAATAAATATTCTATGCCCTTTAACTTTAAAAACATATCTGGGCTATCTGGAACAAACCCAAAGTTTTTCTTGGCCTCTAATGAATTATTTTTAATACTTTTCCCGTCTATTAAAATATCTCCCTCATCAATATTTAATATTCCTGTTATCATCCTTATTGTTGTCGTTTTACCCGCACCATTTGGACCCAAAAACCCAAATATCTCACCATCTTTAATTTCAAGTTCTAAATTATCTACTGATTTTTTCCCTTTAACATAAGACTTAGACACATTTTTAATTTCAATCATTTTTATCCCTCTTTCAAAACCTTAAAAACTATTCACACACATAATCTTGAAGCTCGCCATAAGTAATTTTTTGATTCATCTTAATTCCAATAAAACTATCCTTATCATTATCTGTTACTAACCTAATACCACCATTAATCAAAAATTTCACATATGGAATTAAAATTTATCTTACACAATAATTATACTTATTCTAAATATTTAAGTAAATAAAATTCTTTAAAAAATGAAATTTATACCTATTAAAATCTTACTCAATAAAATTATCATAATAAAAAAGGGCTATCTTGACCCTTTTATCGGTTGTATTATAAATAGTGTTGGTGAATAAAAAATCACTGACACTATTTTAGTATAAAAAAGACATGTAATCTGATA
>CALVID010000018.1 GCA_944329355.1 uncultured Bacilli bacterium | reverse complement strand
TCCTTCCCGAGCTTGATCCTCGGTACTAACTCTTAAATATACCCCAGCAATTTTATTATCTATAATCATTCCTCCTTTTTCTTGCTTTGGTAAAAAATTTTCTATAATACCATTATCTACAGTTCAAATGCCCGTTTCAAGAACAAAATCGTCCTTTTTCGTTCTTTTTCAGACATTTTCGTCCCTTTTAGTTTTTGGTATTTCTTATTACTTCTTCTAATTCTTGCAACGATATTTTATTCGCAATGTTATTTTCACTGATATACATAATTTCATTCTCACCAAAGATTAGATATGTATCACCACCTATTTCTAACTTATAAGGCTCAATGTAAGCGATATTGGTTTTAGGTACAGTGATAATACTACCTTCCACTATTTTTAGTTTCTGACCGTTAAACTTACCTAAGTTGTTTATCTTTCTTTGCAATTCTTTACTTATTTCTAACTTCTCTTTAATTACCAAATATTACCAATTCCTTTCTAACAAACAAAAAAATCGACTCATAAGAATCGATTTCTATCTTGAAGTCTTTCGACTTTTTTCCATTCTGGGGCGCTGTGTGGGAATCGAACCCACGAAATAATGGAACCACAATCCACCGTGTTAACCACTTCACCAACAACGCCATGTGGTAATAATATTGTAACACTATTTTTTATTATTTCAAACTAAATCAAACAATATTAATAAAATATAAATTGAATTAATTCTATTTAACAAAAAATAGTATGAGTACATTTGGGGCATCATTTGGGGCAAATCAAATTTTTTTAATTTACTCGCATTTTTAAAACTTCAAATCCCCTTATTTTTCAATGGCTTTTGGAAAAGTCGGTTAACACGTTTAAGGGTGTACATAGTACTACCACAATCCGCCGTGTTAACCACTTCACCAATTCCGCCATTTGAAAAGACAAATATATTTTATCAATAAATCTGCCTTTTTTCAAGTTGTTTTGTGTGATTTATCTAAAATGTTACTCATTATCCATAGAAAGTAACATTTTAATATCGTCTTCGGTAAGTTTAGAAAAGTTATTTTCGTTATTATTTTCATTATCAATTAATAATTCAGCAAGTTTCCTCTTTTTATTTTGTAGTTCTAAAATTCTTTCTTCAATAGTTCCTTTAGTAATTAACCTAATAACTTCAACAGTGTTTTTTTGGCCAATTCTGTGGGCTCTATCAGTGGCTTGATTTTCGACTTGAGGGTTCCACCATAGATCTAAATGAATAACCACTGTAGCAGAAGTTAAGTTTAATCCTGTGCCTCCGGCTTTTAAGGTTATGATAAAGACATCTGTATCATCATGATTAAACTTTTCAACTAATTCCATACGTTTTTTAGAAGATACCGAGCCATCTATATAATATGATGATATACCTATATTGTTTAGTTTAGGTATTATTAAATCTAAAGCTTTTTTATAGGTCGTAAATATCAACATTTTATGTCCATTAGCTTTGGTTTCTTCTACTATTTTTAAAAGTTCTTCTATTTTGGCACTCTCACCTTTATAATTATCAAAGATGATTGATGGATCAATACATATTTGTCTTAATTTGGTTAGTAACTGCAGAATTTTAAATCTAGCTTTAGTCCAGCCTTCTAGTTTAATAAGTTCATCTAGTTCTTCTTTAGTTTTTTGGACTTCAGCCATGTATACTTTTTTCTGGTTTTTGCCTAACTCAATATAAATGTTATTTTCTAATTTATCTGGTAAGTCTTTAACAACATCTTTTTTCTTTCTTCTTAGGATAAAGTATTTTATTTGCGTGTTTAATCTATTTAAGTTACTATTTTCTTTATCTAATTCTTTGACACTATATAAGGTTTGGAATTTATCACGGTTAGCTAAGTAACCTGGCATGATGAAATCGAAGATGCTCCAAAGTTCAAGTAAGCTATTTTCAATAGGGGTACCAGTTAAGGCAAATTTTACTTTTGCATTTAAATTCTTAACGGCTTTAGATATACCAGTATTGGGATTTTTAATGTTTTGAGCCTCATCTATAGCAATTAATTCAAAGGATATTTGTTCATATTTTTCTAGGTCATTTCTAATTAAACCATAAGATGTTATCATGATGTTTATATCATCAATATTATCTAGGTCATTTAATCTTTGCGTTTTATTTTCGGCAAAAACTTTATATTTCAATTCTGAACCAAATTTATCAAATTCTTTTTGCCAATTATAGACTAGGGAAGTAGGGGTAACGATTAGAATTTTGGCTTTTTTATTTTCCTTAATTATGAGTTTGCACAAATAAATAAGCTGCACCGATTTTCCTAATCCCATTTCGTCGGCTAAAATTCCACCAAAGCCTGATTTATATACATTATATAACCATTTGACACCTATTGCTTGATAATCCCTTAATATTTTTAATTCTTTTTTGTCTAATGAAATATCTTTATCTTTATAAGTTTTAAATTGCTTTATAAGATGATCAAAGTTATCATTTGTAGATATTAGACTATGATAATTATGTTTTAGGCTATCTAGGTAAAGTGCCCTATATTTTGGAATGGTTCCGTTTCCTTCGGTTATTTCTTTTTTTGTTAAATCTAATTCATCTGTAAGTTCACCTAAGTTTTGAATGTTTTTGTCCGTGTTTAAGTCAATGATTGACCCATTTTTTAAACGGTGGTAGTGCTTTTTAGCTTTAAGGGATGATAAAATGTCAGTTAGTTCTGTTTGTTCAATGCCATCTAGATTAAAGTTATAAGATAGGATATTATCCTTACCAATAGAGAAGGTAACACTATTTTGAGTTTGCTTGACGATATTTGTATCTTTTATTTTCTTAGAGGTAAATACTTCGTATTCTTCACTAATTTCGTAGATTCCTTTTTCTAAAAATTCGCCGATTTCGTCAATGTCTTCTAATGTGATATGCGTTTGATTTACAGTGAATCCAAAATTTGATAATCTTTGAAGAATATTACTTTCATATTCGGTATCTCTTGGGACTCCAGGATCATTAGAAAAGTAATCTATTTCTTTATTTCCATAGGTTAGCTTGACTTGACACTCAACCGCACTATAGTAAAAGTCAAAGTATAGTTTGGCTTTAGGGGCGGTTGGTATGGTTATTTCAGTTATGTTTTCGTCTAAATGAATATTTTCTTTTAACAAAGAAAGTAAGCCCCTTGTAAATTTTCCTAAATCTTTTTTAGAAAACATAAAACTATCTAAATCGTTATCTACAAGTAATTGATATAATTTATATATGTTATCTTCTACTTTATATATTTTTTTGTCATCATAAAAATACGGAGTGCCTTCAAGTAATTGTTCATAATCTTTTAAATTACAGATAGTTAGAGTATAGTTATTTTCATCTTTAGTGAGGTTTATATTAAAAGGGTTTTCTAAAGTATAACCAATATACTTATGATTATTTAATGTAAAATCTTTATCTTTTAAAAGTTCCATAAAACTATCTAAATCATTTTTTCTAATAACACATTCATAGTAGCCTCTTTGAAATATGTGAACATTATAATCTAATATTTCTTTATCTATTTTATCAAAGTAGTACTCATTAGGATCATAGGTTAATTTTGTAGATAACTTATATGCTCTTTTTTGAGAATATGCATACATGAAATTATGATATTTATTATTTAAGGTGTATAGTCTATCTAAACCTATTTTATATTTTACTTTAATGTAGTTATCGTAATAATAGCTATCAGTTGGTTCAAGTTCAATTTCGAGATTTAATTTCTTTTTTATGGTGGATTTTTTAGGCTCATAAAATTTATCTAAAATTTGTGAACCTATATTTAACTGATATTCCATGGGATCTATCTCTTCATCATTAAATAAAGCATCTTCATATTTTAAAATGCAGGCAGCTATGTGTTTACATGTATCCATCTTTTCATACTGTGGACAAGTACAAAAAAAATCTTCGATAGTTTCGTCTTCTTTATCTACTAGTACTTCTACTTTATAGTCTTTATCTATTCTTTCTGAGGTTATATTAAAGTAAGCTCGGCGATAATAATCTTCATCTATTGTTTTGATTAATTTGACTTTGTTGGCTTGATAATTTAATCCTTTCATAAAATCGGTTGTGCCACAAATTCTGATTACTTTATCATATAAGCGCATAAATCTCACCTCATTTGTTTATCATACTAAATTTTTTCTAGTATTACAAGTTATATGCCTATACTAATGCTTGGTTGTTTCATAAAATATCACGAAAGGGGATTAATGTAGATGAATAACTATATGAATATGGGAGATATGTTTCCAAATGAGTTTATGATGGCTTATCCAGAAGCTATACCACAAGATAAAATGTATCATCAAAATAATGAACTTAGTAAAAAACTAAGTAAACAAGCTGGAGATAATATGAATTTTAATAAATGTGGATATGATGGTAAGAGCAATCCTAATCAGTTATACGACGTTTATAATGGTTTTATTAGAGGTAATATGTTTCCAGAATTATTTAATCAATATAAACTTTCTAGGCCTTATGATGTAAAAGGAATGAATGAACAGGCTAAACTTTTAACAAAGGTCGATTCTTATTCTTTCGCAGCTCATGATATCAATCTATATTTAGATACTCATCCAAATGATAGTGCTATGATTGATTTATATAATCAATATAGTGCGGATGCATGGGCAGCAAAAAATGAATATGAGAGTAAATTTGGACCACTTTTTGTAAATTCTAATGAAGGGTATCCTTGGACTTGGAATAATACACCTTGGCCATGGGAGAATAAATAGGAGGTTTATATGTGGAAATATGAGAAAAAATTACAGTATCCTGTAAATATTAAGAAGAAAAATTTAAAGATGGCAAAATGTATTTTAACACAATATGGTGGTCCAGCTGGAGAGCTCGCAGCTGCATGGCAATATTTAGACCAAAGATATATTATGCCTGATGATAGAGGTAAAGCTTTACTTACCGATATTGGAACCGAAGAGCTTGCCCATGTGGAAATTATATCAGCAATGCTTTATCAACTTATGAAAGGAGCCACTAAGGAAGAATTAAAAGAAGCAGGTTTAGATAGTCAATATGCACAATTTGGTATGGATTTATTCCCATCTGACGCTTTTGGTAATCCTTTTAACATGACATATATTAAGGTTGCTGGTGATTATATTGCCGATATTGAAAGTGATATGGGAGCCGAACAAAGAGCAAGAGCTACTTATGAACATTTAATGGATTTGACTGATGATCCTGATATTTTAGGTCCACTATCTTTTTTAAGGGAAAGGGAGATTGTTCATTATCAAAGATTTAAAGAACTTCGTGATTATTATTTGAAAATGAAAAAATAAATGCTTGTTTTTGCAAGTATTTTTTTAATAAAAATATACATAATAATGGTAGGTGATGATATGCGAAGATTTATTGTTTTATTATGTGTTTTTTTATTATGTGGGTGTGAGAAAACATTAGATATTAATGGTGAGATTACAGAAATTAAATATAATAATATTTATATTGATGAAAACGATTTTAATAAAGTGAAAAAGTTAATTAATTCCAGTTATAGTAAAAAGAAAGATAAGGATTTAGCTAATAAATTAACCATTAAAACAACCGATAATATTTATTATTTCTCTTTAAGCGATGATGAATTACAGTATGGGGAAAAAGTAGCTTCTAATACAAAACTTAACAAGTATTTACAAGACTTAACTAAAAAATACACAGACAAAAACTTTTATACAATTGATTATATGAAAAATTATGAAGCCAGCAATGATGAAGAAACTATTTTACTAGATAAGACATCCAATTATATTGTTATAAATTTTGGTAAAAAGGTAAGTAATTTAAAAATTAATGAGATAGAGGTCAATGATGACAAGTATGTTGACACTAATTTAATTTATAGTCTAAAAGATGTAAATAAAGATAAGGTGATTATTAGAAAAAGTATTAATTACGAACATCCAGATATCAGAATTTCTTTTGAAAATGAATATGGTTATGTTGTTTCAATTATTCCTATTTATAATAATGATATGGTAGAATTTAAAACTAGTTTCAAATCAAAATAAAAACTTCTTTTTTGAAGTTTTTATTTTGGATTCTTTTTATTTTCATATTTTTTTCTTTCATTTGTGTTTAATATTTTTTTTCTTAATCGATAAGTTAATGGAGTTACTTCGACTAATTCATCTTCGTTGATGTAGTCTAAGCAAACTTCTAAACTCATTTCTCTTGGTCTTTTTAAAACAACAGTATGATCTTTGTTTGCACTTCTAGTATTTGTTAATTGTTTACCTTTAGTTACATTTACAGCTAAATCATTTTCGTGATTGTTTTCACCAACTATCATACCTTCATAAACATCAGTGCCTGGCTCAATAAACATAACACCTCTATCTTCTAATGATCCTAAAGCGTAAGCAGTTGATTTGCCATTATCTATAGAAACTAAGACGCCTGCTTTTCTTTCTCCTATATTACTTGTAGATAGTGGTTCATATGATTTAAAGGCATGAGATAGTATTCCATATCCTTTGGTTAATGTCATAAATTCAGTTGTGAAACCAATTAATCCTCTTGAAGGAATAGTATATAATAACTTAGTTTGATTATCAAAGGCTTTCATATTTTCCATTGTTCCACCACGATTGCCTAATGATTCAATGACTGGACCTACATATTCTTCAGGAACTTCTATTTCAACATCTTCATATGGTTCACATTTAACCCCATCAATTTCTTTGATAATTATTTGTGGTTTTGATACTTCAATTTCATATCCTTCTCTTCGCATAGTTTCAATTAATATTGATAGATGTAATTCACCTCTACCAGAAACCATCCAAGATTCAGAATCTATTTGTTTTACTTTTAATGATACATCTTTTTCAGTTTCTTTCATTAGTCTATCTTCAATTTGTCTAGCGGTTAAGAATTTACCATCTCTTCCAGCAAATGGACTAGTATTTACTCCAAAAGTCATTTGTAGAGTTGGTTCATCTATTCTAAGTGGTTCTAAAGCTTCTTCGTGTCCAACTTCACAGACGGTTTCACCCACTGAAATATCTGGTAAGCCAGCTATTGCTACAATATCACCGGCATGAGCTTCGGCGATTTCTATTTTGTTTAGTCCTAAATATCCAAAGATTTTTTGAATTCTAAATTGCTTTTTAGTACCATCTAAACGTATACATGTTACTGTAGAATTTACTTTAATATGTCCCCTGTCAACTACACCAATTCCAATTCTACCCACAAAATCATTATAATCTAATAAAGCTGGTTGAAATCTAAATGGTCCGTTTTCATCTACTTTAGGAGCAGGAATGTTTTCAATAACAGCATCTAATATTGGATCCATTGTCTTTTCTTGAGTATTGATATCAGGAGATGTACTAGAAGTTCCATTTAAAGCAGATGCGTATAAAACTGGGAATTCTAGTTGTTCTAAAGAAGCACCTAATTCAATAAATAAATCCATTACTTCATCTACTACTTGTTCTGGTCTAGCTGATGGTTTATCTATTTTGTTAACGACAACGATTGGGGTTACACCAGCTGCTAAGGCTTTTTTTAATACAAATCTAGTTTGTGGCATGGTTCCTTCATATGCGTCTACTACAAGCAATACACCATCTACCATATTCATTATACGTTCTACTTCACCACCGAAATCAGCATGACCTGGTGTATCTAATATATTTATTCTATAATCTTTGTAATTTATAGCTGTCGTTTTAGCTAATATAGTTATTCCTCTTTCTCTTTCTAGATCATTAGAATCCATAGCTCTAGTTTGAACATTTTCATTTTCTCTAAATGTTCCTGACTGTTTTAATAATTGATCGACTAAAGTTGTTTTTCCATGGTCGACATGGGCAATTATTGCAATATTTCTCTGTTTCATGTATATTACCTCTCTTCACTACTCGAACAATTATAACACTATTGTTTTCAATTGTAAACAAATTTTTTTATTATGAATTTTTATGTTTTATAGTATAAAAGTTATTTATTAATCTGATAATTATTCTGATAGTCCATATAAGGAAACTTCCATAGTATAAATCTTTAATAACATCTTCTTTTTTGGAAAAGTAATCTGATTTTAATATCATTCTATTTCTATATGAAAGTAGGTTTAATATTTTTAAATCATCAAACTTTATTATTGTACATCTTTTTTCTACTTCTGAACAAGTAAATAATTTACAAGTTAGATTTATAGTTTTACAACCTTTTTCACTTTGGTATTTGCACATTCTACAGCATCCATTTATGGTACCGTTATTTAGTTTTTGTTGGACATAACACTTATTATTTTTAAATCCACATATATTTTTATTTTTATAATGGTTATCAATTTGCCTGCATGCTTCATCATATATATAGGTTATTCTATCTTTTCTTTTTTTTATATTTAAAGCTTTGATAATTGGTTTTAGTTCTTTATATGTTGTTTCCACAGTAAAAGTTGTTTTTTTGAAAATAAACGATTTATAAAAAAAGAGCTTTCGATAAAATTTATCTAAAGCTGATTTATTATTTACTACTTTATGCATCTATTCCACCAAAATAGTTTCTTAAAATATAATCAAAAGATATTTTAACATCAGGAAATACAGACATTTCTTCTAAGTCGTGTCTTGAAAACCAACCTATATCATTACTTTCATCACTTACTTTTAAAGGTTCTTCTGGATTATTAGGTTTTCCAACATAGATTATATCAACCATTCTATCACCGTTGTCTTTACGATTATATTGGATTCCTAATGGTCTTATTAAGTCATCTTCTCGTGGAAAGTGTTCTCCAACTAATGTAGATTTTATGCCTGTTTCTTCATAAACTTCTCTAACAGCTGCTTCTTCTGGAGTTTCATTATCTTCAATATGACCACCAGGCTGAAGCCATTTGTTATATTTTTTATGTTTTACAAGTAATACTTTTTTATTTTCCGGATTGACTATATATGCGGATGCACAAAAATGTCTCATTTTTATCACCTAAATAATTATAACAGTTATTATATTTAATTACTAGTTTAATATGTCATAGGCTTTGGAATTGACATTTTTTCCGTAAACTTTAAAGGTTTCTTCTAAATCCAAGGTGGCTAAAATTATATCTTCTAATGCATATCCTTTAATTTTTATCTCATGCTTTAACCATGCTTCATCTTTATGCATTATCCTTAAAGATTCATGAATTATTTGACCATCAATTATTAAATTAGCACACAACCCTGTTTTTTGTTTTTTAATATTTAAATCTTTATTTGTAGGTTGTTGATAATCTGTTTTAGGCAAAAAACTTATTTTTCCATTAGCTTCCATTAAAGCATAATCAATTTCTGATATATCAAAATATCCATTAATTCGGCATTCTTCTAGTAAGTCATTAATATCGAATTTTGTACGTTTTAAATTTTTATATAAGATTTTGCCATCTTCAATAATTATTGTAGGGGCTCCAATAAAGAACTTTCTCAGTTTAAGATTTTTTAAAGTAAGAATAGATACTAAGTAAGCAACAATACCAAAGACAATAACAGCAACTGTTCCGTGTAGATACTCGGAATCTAAATTTAAGGCCATTTCAGCAGCAAAGTTTCCAATAGAAATACCTATAACATAATCAAATAAACTAAATTGTGACACTTGTTTTTTACCAATCATTTTAGTAACAAAGAAAAGAGTAATAAGAGAAACTAAACACCTTAAAATAACATCTAATATTTCTACTAATTCCTTTACCATAAAATCACCATTTATATTATGGGTGTAAAAAAAACAATTATACGAGTAATTATTGCGTGCTGTTGATAAAGGAGATTTAAAAATTAAATGTTTACTTTTTTGACATAATTTTTTCTACCACAATAAAACTTTCTATTTGCTTTAATTAGTTATTTTGTAAATATATGTGTACAAACTTTATAATGTTTACAATTTGCCAAACAAAAAACAGAAAAATTAATTTCTATTTTAAAAATTAAAATTATTTATTAACCCCACATAATGGGTTATCTTTATTATATCCTAAATCATTACCCAAATTATTTATTAAATTAATTAAAAACGTTATAATGACTGGTAATATTAACAATATTATAATAACTATAATTCTAGCTATAAGTTTTTTAAAGAATTCAATTAACTTTTCTTCAGCTTTTCCAGTTATCACTTTTATCAAATCAATTATTGTCATAACTATAACTAAAATTATCCCTATTACACATATATAGAGAAATGCATTTGTTAATATATCTGATAATTCATTTGATATTATATTACAAACATCCACATTTGAACTATCTATTAGTTAATTTTGTTCACCTGCTGTTTCCGCCCATTTTAGTATAGATTCAGTCTGATAAGGTGTAGGATTATACTTCAAACCTGACTTTATTACACAAACTGTGGAATTAACAGGAACATAATCATAAATCCATTTTGCATTTTGCTGTTCTAGTCGTATACATCCAGCTGATTGCATACCTGCACCAACTATTAAACTGTCATGAAATCCTTGACTATCTGGTACAGTAACATGTTGTACTGAACTACTTTCAGTTATTTTTTGATACATTGTCCTTCTTCCGGCTTGAAAATACTCTGTAAAATAATGGTTCCCACCATTACCGTTCGCACTTAAATTTATACCAAATTTCTTTTGAATAACTTTAAACACTCCATAAACTGATGAATCGTTTCTTCCTGAACCACATTCAAAATCTTGTACTGTTCTCCATGAACTACCACTTTTCTTATAAATGACAGCTCTTTGATTGGTGGTATCAACAACAGCCAAATAATCTGTCGAAGAAATATAACCATATTTTTGTTGTATCTTTTCTTGTGCTAAATTATAAAGCTGTTTACTATATACAGTATCAGTAGCAAAAACCGCTTTAGGCATTGAAAACAAAAAATAGACAAATATAAAACAAAACATCATTATTTTTGTAATTTTTTTCACAAGCATTTTCCCTTTCTATAAATTTTAACTATTTTAATTATATAAAAATTAAAGCCTTAAATCAAATGTTTAGATACGTTTATTAAAAAAAATTTAATTCATATTCAAACTAGTTTAATGTTAATTAACTTTTTTTATTTATGCACCTTTAAAAATTGTTCTTTTTAAACATTTATAGGAAATATAAAAGACTGTATGACAAAGTCGATTTGAAATTCTGACTTTACCAACAGTCTGAAATAATTATACAAGTAATTATTTTTCTTTATGATGTTTTTTATGAAAAGCTGCTTGATCAACTATGATATCTGTTTTTAATACTAAGATTATTACTAATATAGTTAATATAGTATATATTATATATCCTAGTTTTGGATCATGAAGAGCATAGATGATTGAAGCGAATGCGAATAATATATCAATACCATAAATTATTAAAACGGTAGTTCTATGTGAGAAATTTTTGTTTAATAGTTGATGGTGTAAGTGAGATTTATCTGGTTTGGAAATTTTTTCTCCTTTTAATAATCTTCTAATAATGGCAAATACGGTATCTAATATTGGAATTGCAAGTATTAATAGGGGAATTATTAAAGAGGTTAGGGTAACGCTTTTAAAACCAAGTAAAGCAATTACAGCTATCATGAAGCCCATGAACAGAGAACCCGAATCACCAGCAAAAATGCTTGCTGGATGGAAGTTATGGACTAAGAATCCTAAGACTGAGCCTAACATTATAAAGGTTAAAATAAAATCTAAACCTGTTTTCCCCATAATAATAGCTATTATACCGATTGTGGCAAAGTATATTGAACTAATACCAGCAGCTAATCCATCTAAGCCATCAATTAAATTAATACAATTTAAACAACCTAAAATAAAGAATATAGTAATGGGATAGGCAAATAATCCTAAATCTAGATAAAAACCAAAAGCTGTTATATCTTGAATCAACAACTTTCCATAGCAGGTTACAACTATTGCAGACATTAATTGGGCAGCAAATTTTACTGATGCCTTTAATGGTTTAATATCATCAATTGCCCCTGTTAAAACAATTATAAAGCTACCTATTAAAATTGAATTCATAGTACTACTAGGTTCACCAAATAGTATATAACCAAATAGAAAACCAAAAAATATTCCTAGTCCACCTAATCTTGGCATAGGTTTACTATGGACCTTTCTCTTATTTGGAATGTCTAGTGCTCCTACATGTATGGCTATTTTTTTAATAAATGGAATAATACAGGCAACAAAAATAAAAGTTGCACTTATCATCAAAAATATTTTTGTTATTTCATCTTGTCCCATACAAACTCACCTCTGATAAATATATTGTACCAAATTGCTGATATAAAGTCTATTTCTTTTATATTTTGGTTTTTTATTGTAATTGTGATTTAAAAAAGCTTTAAATTATTTTTAAAATTTATAAAAGTAGATAATTTTTCTTTAGTGTATAATAAAGTTATTTAAAATAATTAGTTATTAATTATGTTTAATTTATTTCTTTTTGTTTAAACTGATAGAGCATACCAAAAATAGTAATAATAATAAATATAATAAGAGCTAAAATATCGTTTTGTATTTTAAATAATGTTAAAGCATTTTCAGTAAAAGTAGAGGCTCCGGCTAATGATGTTGATATAATCATTATTGGTCTTGTAAATTTTACTCCTAATATGCCTGCGATAAGTCCAATTACTATGCTTACTATCATTTGAACATTTTCTGATAAATTTAAATTATCACATAAAGTAAATGCAGCTAAGGCACAAAGTAAAAACACCCCTACTAAATATAGATTATAGGAAATCATTCCAACTGCTATAGCTATAATAGCTGAAATAATATATATAATTGTTTGATCTGTTAATAAATTTGGTAAATATGTTATTCCTAAATTAAATCCTATAATCAATCCAAAGATAGCTATTATTATTTTATTTAATTTATAACCAAAAAAACAAGTTACTAAAGATATTACTATTGTTATAATATTAATTATATCCATTATTATCCCTCCATTCACATTATAACACATTAAAAGGCGAGTTACTCGCCTTTATAGAAAAATTCATAAGCTTTATATGCATTATAAATATCAAATTTACTTGTGATTTCATATGGAGAATGCATTGATAATACTGGAATACCACAGTCTAATACCTCGGCACCTCTATCGGCTAGAATGTAGGCTATGGTTCCTCCTCCTCCTACACCAATTTTACCCATTTCACTGTTTTGATAAGCTATATTATTTTTTTCAAATAAATTTCTAATATAACCAACAAATTCAGCGTTGGCATCTGAGGCTCCACCTTTAGAAGCACTACCTGTATATTTAATCACTGATATACCATGACCAATATATGATTCATTATTTTTTTCATATATACTAGAAAAATTTGGATTGTAGCCGGCTGTAACATCAGCTGACAAAACTTTAGAAGATTTTAAACAAGCATCTAATAGGCCTGGTTTATTGCCAACGGTTTTATCTAATAATTCATTTATAAAATATTCAAACACTCTAGATGACATACCAGTATTACCCATACTACCAATTTCTTCTTTATCAGCTAATAGGCAAATAGCAGTTCTTTTTGGATTATTCGCATTTAACAAGGCTTTTAGGCTTGTATATGCACAAACTCTATCATCTTGTCCATAGCCAGCTACTAGACTTTTATCAAAGCCCAAACTTTTAGCTTTCATGGCTGGAACAAATTCTATTTCACTGCTTACAAAATCTTTTTCAACAATACCATATTTTTCATTTAGTAAATTTAAAATATTTAGTTTAACTTTCTCAGTTACTTCTTCATCTGTTTTATAAGGAATACTACCAACTAAAATATTTAAATCTTCACCAGCGATAGCATCATTTAATTTTTTCTTACTTTGTTCAGATGAGAGATGTGGAAGTAAATCTGCTATTGTGAATATTGGATCATCTTCATTTTCGCCAATGTTTATTTCTATTTTTTTATCTTTAGTTATAATAACACCATGCATACTTAAAGGAATATTTACCCATTGATATTTTTTTATTCCACCATAATAATGGGTTTTAAAAAGAGCCAATTCTTCACTTTCATATAGTGGATTTGGTTTTAAATCTAATCTTGGACTATCAATATGTGCACCGATTATATTAAGGCCATTTGTTAAATCATCTGAGCCAATTACAGCTGCATAAATGTTTTTTTCTCTATTAATGTAATAGATTTTATCACCAGCTTTTAGATTATCTACTGTTTCAATATTTTTAAATCCATTCTGTTCTAAAATGTTCGTCAAACTTTTTACACATTCTCTTTCAGTTTTAGCAGAGTTTATAAAGTACATAAATTTTTCTGAAAAATCATAGGCTTTTTTCTTTTCTTCTTTATTTAATGTTTCCCAACCGTTAGTTTTTTTTCTAAATAGTTTTTCTTTTAATTCTTTTGCGTTTTCCATAGAAAGCTCCTTTCCATTTATATTATGGACTAATAATTTTTATTTAAACCACTTTCTAACAAAGGAATATTTTCTAATAAAACTCCTGTTCCTTCAACTACACAGGTTAATGGACTTTCGGCAACGAAAACTGGTACTTTTAATTCATGACTTAAAAGCTGATCAATTCCATCTAATAAGGCTCCACCACCTGTTATGACTATTCCCTTGTCTATAATATCAGCAGATAGTTCTGGTGGGGTTTGTTCTAAAACTGATTTGGCTGTATTAACAATGATATAAGCACTTTCTCTTAATGCTTCTTCTACTTCTTCTGAGGTTAATGTTATTGTATGAGGAAGTCCAGTAACTAAATCACGTCCCCTAACTTCCATTTTTTCGTTTTTAGATCCAGGAAATACTGTACCAATTTCAAATTTTATTTCTTCAGCTGTTCTATCTCCAATTAATAATTTATATTTTTCTCTAATGTATTTAATAATATCATTATCAAATGTATTACCTGCTATTTTAATGGAAGAAGAAGTTACAATTCCACCCAATGATAAAACAGCAACATCAGTGGTTCCTCCTCCAATATCTATGACCATATTACCGCTTGGTTTTGATATATCCATTCCTGCTCCTACAGCAGCAACTTTAGGTTCTTCTTCTAGATATACTTTTCTAGCTCCTGTTTTTTCAGCAGCTTCTCTAATAGCATTCTTTTCAACTTGTGTAATATTGGAAGGACAACAAATTAAAATTCTAGGTCTTCCAAAAAAACTTTTTCCATTAACTTTTCTGATAAAGTTGTTTAACATTATTTCAGTTATTTCAAAGTCAGCAATTACGCCATCTTTCATAGGTCTTATAGCTTTAACTTGTCCTGGTGTTCTACCTAGCATTTCTTTTGCGGTTGTTCCAACAGCAACTGGTCTTTTGGTCTCTTCATCAATGGCTACAACACTTGGTTCATTTAAAACAATGCCTTGCCCTTTAATATAAATAAGAACATTGGCTGTTCCTAAATCTATTCCTATATCTTTTGAAAACATATTATCACCCTTTTTCTTAGATTATTATATCATACCTCACTTAGTTTTGATATGGGCTATTGATGTTTTTTGATACTTTTTTATTCTTTATTATTTTTTATATAACTGATTTTTGTATGAACTTAATTATTATTTAAATTTGACTATCAATTCTATGAATTATTTATCTAAGTGGTTAAAAATTTATATTGTCTTTTAGTTTAAGTGTATTCAATTTAAAACAAAATTTGATTTGTTTTTATCATTTCAGTTAGTTTTATATTTAAGCATTCCTTTTTGTAAATCGATTATTCTTTTTTATTTGGTTTTATGGTTTTTCAAAATTAATAGAAAAAAAGAGTTTAATTACTCTTTAATTCATTTAGGGTTTTATTATAACAATTATCTGGATTTAAATATTTTCCATCTACTGATATTTCAAATAAAACATGTTTTCCTAAATCTTTTTCCAAATTAGATTCTCCAGCTTTGCCAATAACTGTTCCTTGGGCAACTGTATCACCTTCTTTGATAGTTACCTCATTTAAGCTTTGATAAGTTGTAATAACATTTGATTCGTGCTCAATTGTAATTATTTTACCCATAAGCTTATCTTCTTTAACTGATAATACTTTTCCAGGCATAACACTTACAACATCAAAAGTATTATCTATTCCTCCATAAGATATTCCATTGTTTTGAATATATGTTGTATCATAATTTATAATAGCTTTTTGCTGAGTTTGTTCATCTCCCTGATAATCATAAAAATTATTTAATGCTTTGACATTATTATCAGTATAAGGTTTAATAATTACATTTTGAGTACTGACAACGCTTTCTATTCCTTCATCAAATAATCTGGAAACATAGGTATGGTCTTCTTCTTGTTTTAAAGATTTTTGTGATAAATCGGCATACCACAATCCTCCTAATAATAATGTGCTTATTCCTATACATGTGGCATAAATGGCTGGTTTTTTAATTTTTATTTTTTTCATTTTTTTCACCTCTACTATCATTTTGGATAGTTTTGGCTTTTTTATACTAATTTTTTTTAATTTCTGTATTCTTATAATAATGTTTTAAAATTTGATCATATTTATATCCTTCTTTAGCCATTCCATTAGCTCCATATTGGCTCATTCCTACACCATGTCCAAAACCTTTAGTTGTTATGGTTATATTGTTTTGATTTTGCACAATATCAAAATAATTTGAACGCAACGATAGTTTAGTTGCAAAATCTCTTCCTTGCATTTCTTCGTTATTTATTTTTAAAGTTTTTGTTCTTCCAGTACTAGTTTTTTCAATAACTTCAATTTTTAGTGTTTGGCTAAATGGTAAATTTAATTTTTTATAAAACTCTTCTAATGTAAAAGTATATGTATCTGTATAAGCGGGAGATTGTTCATCCCATTTACTATCGACACTTCTTAAATATGGAAGGGCGGAAACAAAAACTTCTTCACTATTTTCAGTAGCTCCAACACTCGTAGAAAAAAACATAGCATTAACTATTTGTCCATCATAAGTTAAATATTCTCCATTGGTTTCAGCTATAGCTCTTTTTATTTTATTTATTTTTTTCGGATAATCTTCTTTCCAATTATTTTTTAATTCTTCATCAGTTAAATATACTTGGTTAGCGGTAGTATTTACAACGTCATATTCTTTATTTTTTGTAGCAGTCATTTGATACATTGCATAACTTCTAGAAGCAACGGCCTGAGCTTTTAATGCTTCTAATTCAAATGTTGAAGGCATTTCTCCGGCTACTACACCTTTTATATACTCTTCAAAAGGTAATTCTTTTATTATTCCTGTTTTGTCATTTTTTACTCTAATCATATTATTTGTTACATATTTAAATTTAATTTCATCTGTTTTAACATATATATTTACAAACAAAAAAGGTATCATAATAACTAAAAGTACTACTAAGAGAAGCTTTTTCATATTTTAAGTCCTTTCTATATAAATTTCGTACTTTCGAAAAAATCATAGAAAAAATTTACGACTAAATATGATAAAGCCATAGCAACTATTAGATATAATACCCTAGATGAATAATATCTATTCTTTTTAAATATGCCAGATATATTTAAACTTTCTAAAGCCCATATGGTTATAATTACCGTTACAATATATATTAAACCTTTTAAAGCCATTTAATCTTTATAATTATCTAGCATTTCAATACGTTTTTTATGACGTTCTAAATTACTAAATGGGGTTTTTAAAAAAATATCGGTAATATCTTTAGCTCTAAATAATGGCATATTTCCGTTTATGGCAATTATATTAGCATCATTGTCTTGTCTTGTATATTTTGCTTCTTTTATATTATTTACTTTAGCACATCTTACTTTATCTACTTTATTACAAGCAATACTAATGCCTATACCACTACCACATATGGCAATTCCTTTTTCTATTTTGCCATCACGAACAGCTTTTCCTAATTTAAAGCCATATTCTGGATAGTCATGACTCGCTTTATCATCACAGCCGTAGTCAATGACAGTATATCCTTTTTTAGTTAAATATTTTGTTAGTTTTTGTTTTAATTTAAAACCTCTGTGATCACTAGCTAAACCTATTTTATTATCAGGAATATTTAAATTTAATATTGTTTTTTCCTGATAGTCATTTTTTACTATATCTTTTAATGATGTGTCCATTTTAATCCTCCTTTTAAAATATTATAACATCTATTTGTGAAATTTTTAAGAAGTAATTGTTTCGTTATACGAGAGTTTCGTTATTATAAGTTTTTCCTTATTTAAAATGGGATAATAAAGGTGTGGTGATTGTATGATTGGAAAATTACTGAAAATAATTAGAGTAAATAAAGGTTTAAAACAATCCGAACTCGCAGAAAAATTAAATATTGCTCAAACAACTTTATCTGGATATGAAACAAATTATAGTAATCCTAAGTTTGAAATAATAGAAGAGTTTGCGAATAATTGTGATTATGAAATTGTTTTTAGGAATAAAAAAACAAAAGAGGAAATTACTACTGATTCTATTAAACGAAAAGATATATAAAAAACATTTGCACTTTTAAAATGCAAATGTTTTATTTTACGAATGGAAGTAATGCCATAAATCTAGCTTTTTTTACTTCACCAGCAATATATCTTTGATGTCTAGCACAAGCACCAGTAATTCTTCTTGGTAAAATTTTACCTTTATCTAAACTGATATATTTTTTTACAGTATCATCTTTATAACTTACATGCTTACCAGCACACATTTGACATACTTTTCTTTTTCTTCTACGAAATTCTGCCATAACTATCCTCCTATTCTAAGAAATTATCATCAATTGAAATATTATCCCCAAAATCGGCAAAAGGATCATTAGCTACATCAACATCATTTGTAGGAGCAGGTGCATCTTGATAATCATATGGTGTAGTATTATTTCTTGCTTCTGACGAACGTTTTGAATCTAAAAATTGTACATTATCAGCAACTACGTCAGTAGTATATCTTTTACTACCATCTCCAGCAGTATAACTGCCTGTTTGTATTCTTCCATCAATAGATACTTGACTACCTTTATCCAAATAATTTACAACATTTTCTGCTTGACGACGCCATACAACTATGTTGATAAAATCAGTTTCTCTTTCGCCTTGGGCATTATTAAAAGTTCGGCCCACTGCTAAACTAAATCTTGTATAAGGAACGTTTCCCCCTGTATATCTTAATTCTGGTTTGGCCGTTAATCTACCAACTAAACATACTCTGTTCATAAAACTACCTCTTTTCTTACTCTTCTACTTTTGTAATTAAATGACGAACAATGTCATTATTGATAAGAGCTAAACGGTCAAATTCTTTAATTGCTTTATCATCTTTAGCTTCTACTTCAAATACAAAGTAATATCCACTTTTGAAATCTTTTATTTCATAAGCAAATTCTCTTTGTCCCATGTTTTCTTCTTTTGTTACTTTGCCACCATTATTGGTAATAACACCTTTAAAATCTTTTACAACTTTTTTTACGTCATCTTCACCTAATGTTGGTCTTACAATAAACATGATTTCATAGTTTTTCATATTTCCACCTCCTTATGGTCTATTCGGCTTTTTTATAAAAGCAAGGAGTAATTTAATTACTCGAATATGATTATAACAAAATATATCAAAAAAGTAAATCAATTATGATTTATTTTTGATATAAACGCAGATTTTTGTTAAAATTTTCTTTTATAATCCCCTTTTTGTATACGAATAGGTTGTTCCAGCTAATCCTACTGTATTTACATTACAATAATTAAATGCCTGACTGTTTGTATATAATCTTTGAACTGCAATATACCAATTTCCAGTATAATTTTTTGTATTACATTGTATATGAGTAGCAGCACTGGAATTGCTAGAAATAGTATTATAGCCGGTAAATGTCCCACCATCAGCATTATTTACTCCTGTTGGTGAACTCATCCATGTTGATCGACTTTTTGTCATACCAACCATCATAGTTGTTTTACTATCGCTACACCAAGTATCAATATATATATGATCATAATCCGTCAAATCTACTGGAGAAGTAGAACTCATTTGAACTCGAGACCAACCTTGGGATGAAAAATGTAAATAGTATCTATTACCACTAGTATCAGGATTTTTATATTCACCAGCTCCACTAATGTCCACTAAAGTCTGACTGAAAGATGGATTGGCTGGGGTATGGTTAATTGTCATTATATATTTATTATATTTTTGCCAAGTAGGATAAACAGTTACTGGGGAGTTGCAAATACTCATATTAAATGTTTTTCCAGTTATTGTGTGAGTGCTTCCATCTTCACATACTATAGTGGCTCCTTTATAGTTAAAATCACTATTTGCTGTACTTGTTATATTTACATCTTCTTTTAATAACGCTGTTTGCTTATCTAAGGTGATACTTCCTCCTTTGACTGTTCCTATACTTATCTCTCTTTCTAACTCTACTGTATAACTACTACTTACTGTATTTATTCCATCACTGACACTTCCTGCTATATCTCCATCTTCTGTAAACTCTACTTCTACTTCTTTACTCGTTACTTCTATTACTTCTCCATTTCCTTTTTGATATGTACATGTTAATGTTTTCCCACATCCTTCTGGATATGTTATGGTTACTACTTTGCTTGTTGTCCCTTCTTCTTCATAGGTTGGAGGTGTTAAACTTAAAGTTGTTTCTTTTAATGATGTAGTTGCTTGTTTATCTGTTTCACTTGTCGCTCTAACTGTTATTTCATATTCTGTTCCTTCTTTTAATCCTTCAAAGGTATATGTATTACTGTCTTTTTCTATCCAACTCTTTCCTCCATCTATTGAATACTCATATTTGCTTATTCCTGATGGTGATATGGCTGAGGCTATGACGGTTATACTGTTGGTGGTGGAACTTGTGGATATTGTTAATTCTATCTTATCTTCTATTACTTTACTTGTTAATACAATATTTTCTTTTATTTTATATTTGTCTTTCGGTTTCCCTACTTTCTCTTCTCCTTTGTACCACCCTTCTATTATATAATTCTCATTTATATTTATTTCTGGTAATGTTACTTCACATTCTTCTTCGTTATTGTATATATAGCATACATCTTCTTCTTTACTTATGCTTTCTATGTTCTCCCCTTTTTCATATTTTACTTTTATATCTTTTTTATATATCGCATATAATGTCGTTATACTTGAGGGCATTTCATAACTATTTAATCCTTCATGGGCATCTTTATTTGTATTCCATCCGACAAAACTCCATCCTTCTTTATAGGCTATATTGCTTAACTCTACTTGACTATTTTCTTCGACATATTCTTCTGTTATATCGGCTTTTTCTCCTCCATTGGTTTTATAGTCATAGGTTAATAGATAGGTCTTTGGTTTTTCTGGATCACTACTTTCTTCTTTATAATCAAATTCTATTTCTACTTCACTTGATGTTTCTCCTCCTTCATATTCGGGATTATATTCTATTTTTACTTTTACTTTTTTACTTTGACCTGATTCTAATACTTCTCCTTTGGTATATCCTGAGAAGGTTATTAGTATTGCTTCACTATTACTATTTTTTATATTGGTTAATATATCGTTTAGTTTGGCATCTAACGTTCCTTTATTTTCTATGGTTACTTCATATTCCATAGAATCTCCTTTTTGATATAGATCAGCTTCCATACTGGCTTTTTGGGCT
>CALVID010000017.1 GCA_944329355.1 uncultured Bacilli bacterium | reverse complement strand
TTTAATATGAGTATTTGCAACTCTCCAGTAACTGTTTATCCTACTTGGAAGAAGAATGATAGAATTTTATTTGCTGTTAACCAAACGCCGGCCAATCCAACATTTAGTCAAGCTTTAGTTGATGCTGGTGGAACACTTAAATATCAAAGTACAGCAGATTCAAATGGATATAGATATTATTATCAACTTTCAAACCCCAAAAATAGTTGGTCTAGACTTCAAATAAGTACAACGTCTGCTATTGACATGACAGATTATGACATAGTGTCTATGGTAACTTGGTGTACAGATAGTGCTAGAATGTATATAGGTATCACAAAAAGTCGATCAACATGGATGGCCTCACCAACAGGAGTCAATAATGCTGATGGAGGTGTCTTTGTTAGTGGTATTTCTACTTCTATGTCTAACCATATTTTATTAGCTTGTAATATAAAAACATACACAGGTAATTGGTATATAGGTGTTCAAAGATTATATACTAATAGTTACAATGAAAACAGTTGTAATGTTGATAATGTAACTCTTAGAGGTCAAACTTATTCATATTCAAATACTGGTATATAAAGTCCCCAAAAAGGGGCTTTTAATATTTAATACTTGTAAAGGAACAATAATTTACGTTATAATAAAAAGCAGGTGATTATTATGACAGGTAAAATATTAGATCTTATGAAAAATGGATATATTATAGTTCCAAAAACATTATTACAAAATTATAAAAATTTAAAATTAACGGATAAAGAATTGATAGTACTAATTTATTTGCTTGGAACTAAAGAGTTTGATCCAGAAGAAATTTCTAAAGATTTAGGCATAAAATTAGCTGAAACCTTAAAATTAATCGATAGTTTAACTAGTAAAGATGTTTTGAAAATATCAGTTAAATCAGGTAAAATATGTGAAGAATATATTGATTTAGATGAATTATATAAAAAACTAGTTATGAGTATCATTAATGAAAAAAAACCGACACCCAAAGTAACTGTATTTGATAAATTTGAGAAGGAATTTGGACGAACATTAAGCCCAATGGAATATGAAATTATTGGAGCATGGTTAGATAACAATTACACAGAAACATTAATTGAATTGGCCTTAAAAGAAGCTACATATAATGGAGTGTCTAATTTAAGATATATTGATAAAATTTTATCAGAATGGGCCAAAAAAGGTATAAAATCAGAAAACGATATAAAAAAAGCAAGAGAGAAACATAGCAAAAAACAAACACAGAAAGAGGTATTTGATTATGATTGGCTCAACGAAAAAGATTGAAAATTACTTAGATAAACTATTTCCAAATCCAAAATGTGAACTAAATTACAATAAAGATTATGAACTGCTTTTAGCCACTATGCTTAGTGCACAAACCACAGATAAAAGAGTAAATGAAGTAACAAAAATATTATTTGAAAAATACCCGACTTTAAAAGAATTATCAAAAGCTAATATAATAGATATTCAAAATATCATAAGACCAATTGGTACATTTCACAAAAAAGCTAAAAATTTAATAGAAATAGCTAAAAAGTTGGAAAAAGATTATGGTGGAAAATTGCCTAATAATAGGGAATATCTTGAAAGTCTTCCAGGCGTTGGACGTAAAACAGCAAATGTTGTATTAAGCAATATTTTTAACGTACCGTGCATTGCTGTTGATACCCATGTTTCAAGAGTTAGCAAAAGATTGAACATAGCCAAAGAAAAAGATAATCCATTACAAATAGAAAAAAAATTAAACAAAATATTTAAAAAAGAAGATTTATGTAAACGCCATCATCAATTAGTATTATTTGGTAGGTATTATTGTTTAGCCAGAAATCCTAAATGTAATGAATGTCATCTAAAAGAAATATGTCTTTATAAACAAAAAAACTGAATCCTTAAAAAATTCAGTTTTTAAATGTCCAAAATTTATCAAGAAACCTCAACTGTTTTAGTCAAAGTAGCCACTGTTTCATCTAAATAAGTAACACTATAACTAAAAGTATATGTTCCAGGAGTTTTGCCAATATTTGACCAATCAGTTATTGGTGCCCCAGTAGCATCTGTAACAGTTAATTCTATTTCTACTTCATTAGAATTAGTAATATCTTCACCATCCAACATAACTTTAACCGGTTTGTTTGGTTCATTATAAACAGCTGGCGATACTAATGAAATAGTAGAATCCGTTGTTAAACTAGCAGTTACATCATTCGCATCTACTCCTTCATAATCTACTTTTACTTCAGTACCTGAGCTTTCAGCTCCACTAAAATTAGAATAACTAGCTTTAACCACTAAAGTAGGTGATGAAGTGTTAGGTAATTTCACAGTAGCTGAAGTTCCACTAACGGTTGTAAGCAAAGTAAGACCACTACCAGTTTTACTATATACATTATAAACAACATTACCAAGTCTACCACTGTTAAATGACATAATATAAGATAAATAAGTGTTTCGATCTTTAGATAAAGCAAAAGCCTTTTCAACCAATGGACTCCAATAACTTCTATTTAAAGCATCAGGTGTATCAATTGCTTTCCAAGTAAGATTAGCCTTATTGCCACTAACAGTAGCCTTTAAATTAGACACATTGGATAAAGTATTAAATCTAGCAGAAACCTCAGTAGGTTTACTATCTTCTTTAAATAATTCGGTAGTTTTCATATCATTTGGTGTATTTTCACTAGGGAGCATTGAATAACCGGTATTTCTTTCGACAGTAACTTCTACCACCCCATCAGGTTTTTCAAACTTTGCATCTTTATCAAAGAAATTTTTGGCTACAGTTTGGAATAATCTTGAATTTTGACTAGAACCAAATCTATTATAACCATCACTTCTTTTTTCATAACCATACCAAACAGCAATAGAATATTCAGAGTTATAACCAGCTACCCATAAATCATTAACAGCATTACTAGGTAAATGTGCGGCTTTCATAACTTTTTCATCAAAATTAGTTGTACCAGTTTTAGCGGCAAATTCAGAACCATTAATATTATTGTATCGACCTAAAGCATCTTGACCAGTATCAACAAGCATATCAGTAACCATATAAGCGGTTTCTTCACTCATAACTTTTGTTTTTTCATAGTCATTTTCGTAAGTTTCTCCACTTTCGTCAAAAACCACTTTAGTAAATGTATGAGGTTCATTATAAGTACCATTATTACCAAATGCCGCATAAGCCGCTGCCACAGTCATAGGAGATTCTCCAGTTTTATCATCAGGATTTCCATATCCTCCAATAGCATGAGCTTCATGAAGCATACCATTACTAGCAATCTCAGGTGATAAACCTAATTTAGTAACAAACTCTTTAATATCAGAATTTTTAACACTTTGGAATGTTTTTAAAGCAGGAATATTTCGAGAATCAACCAAAGCTTGTCTAATAGTGATAATTCCTTTATATCTACCATCCCAGTTGTTAATTTCTGTACCATCACTATAAGTTGTTTTATCGTCGATAATCGGATGATCAGTATTCCAATTTAAATATTCAATCGCTGGACCATAATCATATAAAGGCTTAGCAGTAGAACCTATTTGTCTATAAATACCAGTCGCATTATTAAGCGATTTAGCATTAGTTTTATTTCTTCCACCACCAATAGCTACAATTTCACCGGTCTTAGTTTCCATAGCAATTATACCAGCCTGAACTTTATCATTTTCCCAATTATAATTACTTCCATCCATAATAGCGGAAATCTTATCTTGCTGTTCTCTATCCATAGTGGTATAAATCTTCATAGAATAAGAATAAGGATCATACCCCGTTTTATATGCAACTTCTTCTGCAACTCTATCTATAAATGATTGATATTTAGCATTGCTAGTATTTGCACTTCTTCCTTTAAGTACAATTTTATCAACTGTCATTTTTTTAGCAATCTCGTATTCTTTATCTGTAATATAACCATGCCTTTTCATCAAACTTAGAACAACCAATCTTCTTGATTCAGTTCTATCCGGATTAATATTAGGATCATATGAAACCGGTGATTGGAATAAACCAGCAATCATTGCTGCCTCAGAAACATTTAAATCTTTAGCTTCTTTATTGAAGTAAGTTTCAGCTGCTTGTTCAACTCCATAAGCTCCACTACCTAAATAATATGAATTGGCATAAAACTCTAAAATTTCTTCCTTAGAATAATTTGGTTCAATTTGAAACATTGATATATATATATCCGTAAATTTACGTTTTATACCAGCAAATCCTGTTGCCACATCAGAAGTATATTGGTTTTTAGAAACCTGCATTGTAAGAGTAGAAGCACCACCCGCATTCTGACCTAAGAGTTGTCCAAAAGAGGCTTTCATAAAACGTGGTAAATCAAAACCATTGTGTTCAAAAAATCTAGAATCTTCAGTTGCCACAATCGCATTAATAAGCTCTTCACTCATATCTTCATAATCTATTTTTTGCCTCATTTGTGTTCCTAGTTTCGCATACACATTACCATCACTATCAAGTAAAGTACTAGCTTCTTTTGAATATAATTTGTCAGGATCAAATTTTCCAGCCGTTACTGCAATAAATATAAAGAAAGCAATACCTGCAATAATACAAATTAAGAAGAAAATCAAAAATCCAAGTAAAATCTTTTTACCAAGTTTTTTCTTATCTTTTTTCTTTTTCTTACCATTTTTTGCCACCTTATCACCTCTTTTTTCTAATGCTATATTAATTTTTTCGGCTTTTTCATCTTCGTTAACCTCGTTACTTTTTTTAACCTTCTTCTTCCGATCACCTAATTTTCTTTTCCATTTAATAAAAGGAATTACCCAAATTAAATTGATCAGTAAAAATACAATTAAACCAATTAAAAAATTAAATACAAAAGATCCTACTAGTAAAATAATAAATGATAATACTAAAACTAATAAATTAAATGGATCCTTTTTGAAAAAAGATTTTATCTCCTTCATACATTACCTCCAAAATATACCTTATCTAAAATTTCTAAATAATCAACCCTAGGATTATACTTATCATTAATTATATAACCATTTTTCTCAAAATATGAAAGGGGAATTGATTTGCGAGAATATTTATTTAAAAAATCTAATAAAGTTTCAATTGGTAACAAAAAAGTTTTATTAATCATAGTAAATCTCACAATCAAAAAACCAATCCCACCATGTTTATATATACGTTTTAAATGTTCAACTTGATGTGGATGAATATTATTTAAAGGAAAAGACGTTTTTAATTTTGTTTCTTTTGCCTCAAAATCGACATATTTTCCTTTGTATATTCCATTATAATCCGTAGTTGATGGTGTTTTAAAATATCCTTCCTTAATTACTGCTTCAACTCTTGAAGGATAATTAACCTTAGAAATAGTAATAGGCGTTGGTTTTTTATATATAACTGCTATATCATTAACTAGATAATAATCATTGCTGGCTTTTAAATCAGCCTCTAAAGTCATACCTCTATTCGCATAAGTATTTATATTTTTAAAACTATTTCTAGCCCCCATATTTTTTTTCATACTAACACCATTATAATTATACTATAATTAGGAAATTTTGCCAACTTTAAATAAAAAAATTAAGGAGTTCTAAATATGGCTAGTATTGTCGAATCTATAGTAAAAGAAAAAGTCAAATGATATCATAAAAATGGTGAAAAAATATGGATAGAAATAAAATAAATGAAATATTTAAAGAAATGTTGGAAGATATTAAATATTTAAAATTAAAATCATATTTAAAAAAATAGCAACTCCTAATCAAATTTATTTACTAATTAATATTTAGCGTGATATAATAAAATAGGAGGGGCTAAAATGTTAAAAAAAATAGAAAGAAAACCTTTAGATTTCACATCTTTTCCAAAAATAATTCAAGCAATGGTTGAAAATTCTGCTGATACCGCCACCATAATAGATAAATTAATAGAATTAAAAGGAGAAAATAGTTTAATCATTTTAATTATATTAGATGATATGAATATTAGAGGTGTTCAAATAAGCAGTTTATTTAAAATGTGTGATAACAACGTTGAAAAATTCTATAATAAAGTCATTAATATGAATCAAAATGATATAGATAAATTAAACAAAAAAACAGTCCCTTTTAGTGCTTATAAAGCCGTTTTTAACGGAAGTGCTTTGGAAAGATCTCAATATCCAAATAAATATATATTTACAAATAATGAAAGAGAAAAACTTACTTCTAATCCAAATATAAATAAAAAAGATTTGTTTCCTACTATCACAATAGATGAAGCACTTAATATTATAAAAAGTAAAGGATTTACCTGTGGGTATAAAAGTGAATATATAAATAATCATAATCAAGAAATATATTATGTTTTTTATAATGAAATAGGAGATATACTATACACAATTGCTTCAGAAAATAAAAACCTTTTCCTTTGGAAATCTTCTAAATTACTAGCTATGCGTTATCACAATCATAAGAACATATATTGTGAAATTGAACTTAAAGATCATCCTTTTAAATTTTATGATCAATTACCAAAAACAAGAAACTCTAAATTTGATTTAAAATTACCAGTTATTAAAACTGAAAAAGGAATTAAATATAAAGAAAAAAATCATTCGTACACATCATGTATCACAGCTTCAATATACGATTTATTATCTTTTGAAAATCTTTATAATAAATTTGATAAAGGATTAAAAAAACTTTATGAACCTATGTTACAAACTTATAGTAATCGAGCTTATGATGAAATAATTAATCATTTAATTGATGACGACGGTGTAAAAATAGCTATAGATTTACAAAATGTTTTAGGTTATAGTCTCAGTAAAACAAAATTATTAAAAGCCAAAGATAGATTCTGCATCAATCATGGATATCAAATTAACAAAAAAAGAAAAAAGTTTGTCAGTAAACTGATACCAGATGATCCATATACAGAAGATATAAATCACCGAATCATTAATGTTTTAAAGCATGATATAGAAAAAGTAACTGATTGAATGTGTAGAAAATGTGATCAAAACACAACATTTTCAAGACAAATTCATAATCAAAGTTACTTTTTTTCTATATAATAAGCATAATATTCTTCTAAAGTAATATCGTCTTCGTGAATAATTTTAGCTGCTTCTACCCCAACATACCTATAATGCCAAGGTTCGTATTTATATCCTGTGATATCTTCTTTTCCTTTAGGGAACCTTAAAATAAACCCATATTTATAAGCATTATTTTGAAGCCAAATAGCCTCATCTGTACCCTCAAATGAATCGCTTATATTATTCAAATCAGAACATAAGCCACTTTGATGTTCAGAATATCCAGGTCTAGCCGAATACTTATCGGCTAAATCTTTACCATCTCTTACAATATATTTATTATATAAATTTACCTGGTAATCGTAATCTCTAAAAGAAGATAAATTATAAATAATTATATTATCTATTTTAGCTCCATCAACCATTTTCATAAAAGCTAAAGCCGCTTCTTTTCTCATTTTATTATTATTCCCTTTATTATACTGTCCACTTAAACTAACTAAATCAGAAGGGATATAATCTTCCTTTAAATGATAAAACTTGTTAACCAAAATTAAATTATCATCATTTAAATTGCTATCATAACTGGTACTATAGAACCCCAAATCAGCTTTGGAATTTACTATGCCAATTATTTTTTTTATATCAGCTTTTGTATTATTTCCATAATCCAAATAACGAGCTACGTTTTCATTTATATAATATTTTTCTTTTACTAAAGTAGCTAGCAAAGTAGATGCTGGATAATTCATTAAATTATAACCAGAATTAATAATGGTAATAATATCATTGATATTAGAATCTTTATTCTTCATATAATATTCTATGTAATCTTCAAAATTATCTTCTTTATATTCATTAGAAGTTAAAATATTTATTAAACTCTTATCATAACCAATTTCTAAAATTAAATCATAATTTTTTTTAGCAACCTTATCTAATATTAAAGCCACCTCATCAGTAGAATAACCTGTGTTTTTTAACTTATCTTCATAACTTAAATCTTTATCCTTAAAATGCAAAAAGAAAAAGAGCGAAAATAACAAAAGACATAAAATTCCAATAATTATAAATATCTTTTTCATAAATATCTCCACCCTTATTTATCTAAATAATAAGCATAATATTCATCATAAGTTAGCCCACTATCATAAACCTTTTTAGCTAATTCTTTACCTAAATATCTATAATGCCATGCCTCATAACTATAACCTGTAATATCTTCTTTACCTTCAGGATATCTTAAAATAAATCCATATTTATAACAGTTCTCACTTAACCATTTAAAAGTTTCCGTTTCTGCAAAATTACTCATATTGCCGCCAGGAGAAAATATATCTAAAGAAAGACCTGTTTGATGTTCAGAAAAATCTGGTCTAGCCGCATAAGTATCCGCATATTCTTTGCCTCTACTATCCTCATAATCATCATATATTTCTTTTTGTTCTTCATATGATCTATAAGAAGAATTGACAATTAAAGTATATCCAGACTCCTTAGCTCCTTCACTCATCTCTTTAAAAGCATCATAAACATCTTTTCTAATTCTATTATTAGGATAAGCATACCAATTACTCATTTCCACAATATCCTCAGGAGCATATTTGTCAGGAAGTGAATTGTATTTATTAACTAAAATTGCATACCCTTTATCCATATCAGTTTTCTTAGTATGTGTATATGGTTCGTTATTAGCCCCAACATTAACCAAAGCCACAACCTTATTATAGTCAACCTTTTTATCGCCATAAACATCATTAATATATTTTATATACTTGTCATAATTTTTCCACAAGAAATATTTTTCTTTAAGTAGGGGAATAAAATCATCCTCATAATCGTGCTCGATAGCATAAGTAATATATTTCTCATCAAATTTTAAAATATCTTTAATTTCATCATCTTTATAACCTTGCTTACTTAATTTATATTCATTACTTGTATATTTTTTATATAAGTTTATGCCAACAATAACTAAAATAATTACTAAAACTAAAACACATAATATAATAATTGGACCTTTCTTAACTTTCCTTTTTGTATAACTCATATCATCACCTTTATTCACATTATAGCATTTTTATTCAAAATATACTATTAATAAAACATTAATTTTTTATTTACATTTTGTCAAAAAATAAGGGTCTTTGGAGAATGTAACCTATCACTATATATAAAGGTAATATTTAAGTAAGATAAGATAACAAATTAAAAACTCCAACTAAAAGAAAGTGTAAATTGACGTTTTATTTACATTATCCTAAATTTCAACATTTATCTATACAAAAATAAAAATAAATGATATAATTTTTATATACATTAATAGAGGGTGGTTATATTGAAATACTTAGGTCTAGACTTAGGCACCAGAACCCTTGGTGTTGCTATATCTGATATGACAAAAACAATCGCAACAGCTTATGGCACTATTCATTTTAAAGAAGATGATTATGAAGAAGCCATAAATAAACTATCAACTATTATTGAAAAAGAACCTATTGAAAAAATAGTTTTAGGTTTGCCTAAAAACATGAATGGCTCAATAGGTCCAAGGGCTTTAATAACCTTAGACTTCAAAAAGAAACTTGAAGAAACATTCAAAATAGAAGTAGAAATGCAAGATGAAAGGTTATCAACAAAAGAAGCCAGTGGTTATATGATAAAGGCAGATATATCTAGAAAAAAAAGAAAACAAAAAATAGACAGCTTAGCTGCCAATATCATTTTACAAACATATTTGGATAAAAGAAAGGACTGAAAAATATGCAAGAAAATGAAACTGTAAAATTTAAAGCAATTGATGAAGAAGGAAGACAATTAGATTGTGAGGCATTATTCTTATTCGAATCGCCAGAAACAAAGAAAAATTATATAGTTTATACTGACCATTCAATTGATAACGAAGGTAACACCAAAGTATATGCTTCAATTTATGATCCAAAAGATTTAAAATCTGATGAAAATAATGAATTTGCCGCTTTACCTTTAAAACCAATTGAAACAGAAAAAGAATGGAAAATCATTGAAACAATTTTAAACGAAATGCAATCACAAATAGAATCCGCTAGCAATCCTTCAGAAACTAATTCAGCAGAGTAGGTTTTTACCTTGAAAAAAGTTCGTAAATTTAAATTGGGTAAATTCTTACTCTTTTTATTGCTCCTAGTCATAGTTTTATTATTAATTGCTTTAGGTATATATAAATATCAAACAAGTGCGGTAAGTTCCAACACCGACCCTAAAGTAGTAGATATTGATGAAGGAGATAACTATTATACGATTGCTAGTAAATTAAAAAAACAAAATCTTATACGCTCTGAAACATTCTATAAAATATATATTAAAATAAACAATCCTAAATCTTTAATTACTGGTAGATATGAATTAAATGAGGCTATGAATGTCAGAGAAATAATCAAAGTGTTAAGTGATGAAAAAAGTAGAGAAAATGGTACTATTAAATTAACATTTAGAGAAGGTTTAAATATTACTCAAATGGCGAAAATTGTCGAAGAAAAAACAGATATAAAAGCAGATGAATTTATAAACAAATTATCAGATAAAACATATCTTGAAACCTTAAAAAAAGACTATTGGTTCATTACAGATGAAATATTTAACTCTCAAATATATTATCCATTAGAAGGTTATCTATACCCAGATACCTATCATTTTGAACCTAATCAGTTAGATATTGATAATATTGTTAGAACAATATTGGATAATACTTTGACTAAACTAGAACCTTATAAAAATCAACTTCAAAATGGAAATTATAGCGTTCATCAAATACTAACACTAGCTTCAATTGTCGAATTAGAAGCTGTATCAGATGAAGATAGAGCTAATGTAGCAGGAGTTCTTTACAATAGATTAAATGAAAACTGGTCATTAGGTTGTGATGCTACTACTTATTATGCAGCAAAAAAATCAATGACTGAAAGATTAACCCAGAGTGATTTAACTGCCTGTAATGGTTATAACACAAGATGTACATCAATGATTGGATTGCCAGTTGGTCCAATTGATAATCCAAGTATTAGTTCAATTAAAGCTTCCATAGAACCAACACCAAATGATTATTACTATTTTGTGGCCGATACCAACAAACAAGTGTACTTTACCAAAAATGCAACTGAACATGATCAAATAATTGCCAAATTGCAAGATGAGGGCAAATGGGCAGCATAACCTCATTAGAAAACTATGCCAAAGAAAATCATGTTCCGATTATTCAAAAAGAAGGTTTAACTTTTCTTATAAATTATATAAAAGAAAATAACATCCAAAGCATTTTAGAAATAGGTACAGCTATAGGTTACTCAGCTATAAATATGGCTTTAGTTGATCAAAACATCAAAATCACGACTATCGAAAGAGACAAAAAGATGTATAACCTAGCTCAAAAAAACATAAGAAACTTCAACTTAGAAAATAGAATAACTTTAATATTGGCTGATGCTTTGGAAATAAACATAAAAGACAAATATGACTTGATTTTTATTGATGCAGCTAAAGCGCAATATATAAAATTTTTTGAAAAATACAAACATAACTTAAAGCAAAATGGTGCGATAATTACTGATAATTTAAATTTTCATGGTCTAACTAAACACCCGGAAGAAATTACTAGTAAAAATCTAAGATCTTTAGTAACTAAGATTAATAATTATAAAAAATTTTTAAAAGAAAATGAAGAATTTAAAACAGAATTTTATTCTACGGGTGATGGTATAACTGTAAGTAAAAAAATGTGATATAATGAAAATAATAGAAAAGGGGTATGTAATATGCATGAAAATGTTGACATAGTAAAAATAAAAGCCAACGCGAGAAAAAATTTAAAAGGAAAATATAAAGATATTGTCATTGCCATTTTATTATATGGACTTTTAATAGGAATGTGTTATGCCACAGCGGCTTATATAAAAGAATCAGCCATGACTATTTTTCTTACTTTAATTATCAAAAGTTTATTTTATATGGGACTTATCCAAATGATGATCAAAATTGCTAGAGGTAAAAAAGTCAAATTTAGTGAATTATTTCAAAGAACAGACACATTCTTTAGATGTGCTGCCATCACCATTGTCTTTATAGCTATTAATACTGTGTGGGCTTTATTGGAATATACTGCCATTAATTCATTAATTACATTTATAACTTATCAAGCTGATTTGCACGTAGCTTTATCATCATTCATGATAGTCATAGGAATTATCCTAAGTGTTGTCATTGCCATATCTTGGATAGTATTACTTTTATGTTTATCTCAAAGTTATCATATTTTGTATGATAATGAAGATTTACCATTAGGAGATATTTTTAGAACCAGCATGGATATGATGGAAGGACATAAACTAGATTATCTTAAGTTATATTTAAGTTTTATTGGTTGGATATTTTTAGGACTATTTACTATGGGAATTTTGTATCTATGGTTGGCTCCATATATTGGTGTCAGTATTGCCCATTTTTATGACAAAATAAAAAAAGATGTTAAAATAATAACTGAATAAGCCATTAAACGTGGCTTTTTAAATGCTTAAAATAGTAGAAAAAAATAATGATTTCTGATATAATCATCTAAATGACGGAGGACTTAATTATGAATAAAATAGCTGTTATAACGAATAATATAAATGAAGCTAAAAATATTTGCCAAGAAATTGATGCTTATCTTCTACCACTAAAAGACTTAAGTATTAATTATCAAAATACCTTTAATATAAATGAAATAAAAGATATCAAAACACTAAATAAAGAAATATTTGTTATTATAAACAAAAATATTCACAATAACGAGTTATCTTTATTAGAAAAAAATTTATTAGAAATAGAAAAACTTAATATAAATGGCATAATTTTCTATGATATAGCTATTGTAAATTTGAAAAAAAAATTACATTTAAAAACACCATTAGTGTGGCACCAGGAACACCTTACCACCAATTATGGTACAATAAATTATTGGTATGAAAAAGGAGTAACATACACATATCTGTCATCAGAACTTACTAAAAGAGAAATTGATGAAATAAAAGAAAATACTAATGCAAAATTATTTGTTAACATATTTGGATATATTCCTATGTTTACCTCTAAAAGAAATTTAGTTAATAATTATTTAGAAACATTCAATTTAGAAAGTAAAAATCAAACAACTATAAAAAAAGAAGGAAAAACATATAAAATAAATGATACAAAATTAGGTACTACTGTATATTCAGATTATATTTTAAATGCAACAGATGTAGACTTTTCAAATATTGATTATCTAGTTTTTAATGCTAATTTTATTAGTGATGTAAAAAAAATATTAAAAGATTATAAAGAAAAGAAAGAAAACAATTATCCTAAAGAAACCGGTTTTCTTTATAAAGAAACGATATATAAGGTGAAGTAATATGAATAAACCAGAATTATTAGCTCCAGCTGGAGACTTAGAAAGATTAAAAGTAGCACTTTTATATGGGGCAGATGCCGTATATATAGGCGGAACATTTAACTTAAGAGCTAATGCCAATAACTTTAGTTTAGAAGAAATTCAAAAAGGTGTAGTATTTGCCCATAAATTAAACAAAAAGGTTTATGTTACCGTCAATATTGCTATGCATAATAAAGAGTTAAATAAAATACAAGAATATTTAATAAATTTAGATAATATAAATGTTGATGCGATTATTGTAAGTGATCCTGCAATTATTGAAATGGCCAAAAAAACAAATCTCGAAATACATCTTTCAACGCAAGCTTCTACATTAAATAAAGAAGCCATAGAATTTTGGAAAAATGAAGGTGTTACTAGAATAGTTTTAGCTAGAGAATGTACAAAAGAAGATATCATTGATATAAAACAAAATCAAAAAATAGAATTAGAAGTTTTTATTCATGGCGCCATGTGTGCTTCTTATAGTGGCCGCTGTGTTTTATCAAATTTCTTAACGAATAGAGATTCTAATAGAGGCGGCTGTAGTCAAATATGTAGGTGGGATTTTGATTTATATGATAATGATAAATATTTAGAAGGGGAAAAACCTTTTACGTTTTGTACCAAAGATTTATCTATGGCTAAACATATCCCAGAATTAATGGACATTGGCGTAGATAGTTTGAAAATAGAAGGAAGAATGCGCTCAATTTATTATATAGCTACAGTTGTTAAAGTTTATAGAAAATTAATTGATGATTATTATCACAATTCTCAAAATTATGAATATAATTTAAAGTATGAAAACATATTAAGACAAGTTGCTAATAGAGATTCCATTACTCAATTTTTTGATGGAAACTATGGAAAAAGTGTCCAATATTATAATGGAAGACAAGAAGCAACTAATCAAGACTTTTTAGGACTAGTGTTAGACTATGACAAAAATACTAAACTAGCTAAACTTGAGCAAAGAAATTATTTTAAAAAAGGCGATAAAGTAGAAATATTTGGACCAGATAAAAGTTTTAAATTTAAAATAGAAACGATCTATGATGAAGACAAAAATAAGATAGATATTGTAAGGCATCCTAAGCAAATAGTCTACTTAAAAGTACCTGAAAAAGTAAGTGCAAATGACATGATGAAAATATGTTGACAAAGCCTAAAATATGTAGTAATATTTTATGGAGTAAATAGAGCGTGAGGTGAAAAAATATGACAAACACAGATGAAGTTTACGTAACTGAACAAGGTTTAGAAGACATGAAAAAAGAATTAGAATATCTTAAAATGGAAAAAAGACCGGCAGTTATTGAAGCTTTAAAAGAAGCTAGAGCCTTAGGCGATTTAAGCGAAAATGCCGAATATGATGCAGCTAGAAATGAGCAATCAGAAACAGAAAATCGTATAGCCACATTAGAAAAACAAATTGAAAAAGCAATCGTTATTAAAAACGTTAAAACCGATAAAGTTTCAGTTGGTAATACTGTTGAGTTAGAATATGTTGGTGATGATGACAAAGACACTTATACAATAGTAGGTGTGAAAGAAGCAGATCCATTTTCCAATAAAATTTCTAACGAATCACCAATTGCAAAAGCAATCATGGGGGCAAAAGTAGGTGATATTGCCACAGTTGCTAGTCCAAATGGTGAATATCAAGTTAAAATTCTAGCTATTAATTAGGGACGTAAAGTCCTTTTTTTGTTATTAGTTTTAAATATTTAAATTAAATTAACAAAAATTATTTTGCTTGACTTATCTTTATATTACCCTTAAAATAGAATTAGGGAATAAAATCCCAATATATGGAGGTTAAATATGAATAATATTGTATTCTCCGTATTGCTTATCTTAATAGGCCTTTTTGTTGGTATTATTTTTATGATAATTTTAAATTCTATTAAATTAATGAACGCTTCAAAAAAAGTGCAAAATCTAATGGATAAGGCAAAAAAAGAAGCAGATAAATTAAAAAGAGATAGTATTTTAGAAGCCAAAGAGGAAAATCATAGATTAAAAGTTGAGTTAGAAAAAGAAACAAAAGAAAAAAAACAAGAAATCAAAGACTCCGAAGAACGTCTTTTAGCTCGTGAAGATAGCATTGATCGTAGAGATCAAACTCTTCAAAATCGTGAACAAATGTTAGAAGACAAAGAAAACAATTTAATACTTATGCAAAAAGATATCCAAGAAAAGCAAATGGAGTTAGAAGAAACAAAAAATGAACAAATTAAATTATTAGAAAAGATAGCTGGATATACAAAAAAAGAAGCTCGCGAACTAATAATGAAAAAAGTAGAAGACATGATGAACTTAGAAATTACTGCTTACATTAAAGATCGAGAAGCCGAAGCAAAGCTTCAAGCTGACAAAAGTTCAAAAGAAATGTTAGTCAGCACTATGCAAAGATACGCTGCTGATATTGCCGGAGAACAAACGGTTACTGTTGTAACTTTACCAAATGATGATATGAAAGGAAGAATTATCGGAAGAGAAGGAAGAAATATTAGAACAATAGAAGCTGTAACAGGAGTTGATTTAATAATTGATGATACTCCAGAAGCTATAGTGCTATCTAGTTTCGATCCTTATAGAAGAGAAATTGCTAGATTAACATTAGAAACATTAATTAAAGATGGTCGAATACATCCTAGTCGTATTGAAGAAATATATGATAAAACAGTTAAAGAAATGCAAGCTCAATTAATTGAAATTGGTAATAATGCTTTATTTGAATTAGGCATAACTAAAATGGAACCTGAATTAGTAGAAATTATTGGTAAATTAAAATTTAGAACTAGTTTTGGTCAAAACGCTTTAAAACATTCACTAGAAGTAGCTAATTTATCTGGGTTGTTAGCTGGTGAATTAGGTGAAAATATAACTTTAGCCAAAAGAGCGGGACTCTTGCACGATATAGGAAAAGCCATTGACCATGAAATTGAAGGTAGTCATGTGGAATTGGGAGCTAATTTAGCTAAGAAATATGGCGAAAATGACGTTGTAATAAATGCCATTGAATCACACCATGGAGATGCTGAACCAACTAATCTCATTAGTACTATTGTAGCTATTGCTGACACGATTTCAGCTTCACGTCCGGGTGCCAGAAATGATTCATTAGAAAACTATATCAAAAGACTAACTGAATTAGAACAAATTGGAGACGATATAGAAGGAGTAGAAAAAACATTTGCTGTTGGTGCTGGTAGAGAACTTAGAGTAATTGTAAAACCAGAAGAAATAGACGACTTAGAAAGTCATAAAATAGCTAGAGAAATCAAAAATAAAATCGAAGAAAAATTACAATATCCAGGAACAATCAAAGTAGTTGTAATTAGAGAAACAAGAGTAACCGAAGAAGCCAAATAGGCTTCTTTTACTTTACACATTTTGCAAAAAATGAAAATCTTTGGAGAAAATTACTTAAATAGTAGGATTTTCTTCACTAATAAAATTGCTGACAGAATTAATACCCACATAAAGAACGATAAATGTCGCCACAAAACTAAAAACACTTGCCCATATTTGTAAATCAGCAAATTCATCTTCCAGTTTATATTTTTCCTTAATCATTTTATCTTTAACATTAATATATATAAATATTGCTCCAACGATAAACATTAAAGCCCTATTTAAAATCAAAATGTTATAACTATCATCCTCATCATAAATAGGCTCTTTATTTTCAAGAGTCATTAAAAAATTATAAGAAAGTGAGATAGATATAATCGTAGTAAAAATCAAAACAGTTGATAAAATTATTTGTAATTTTATAAGATCCGCTTCTTCTAAATTATAATTAGTCATTCGTTTTCCCTTATTTTTTTTAATTCAAGCAGCTCGCTTACAGTAACAAATTTATAACCTTGTCTTTTTAGATTTTGAATTAAATCATCCAAAACCTTAAGAGCATATTCATGGTTATCATGCATTAAAATAATGCTGCCACTTTTTACATTGGGTACAATATTTTTTAATATCTTATCTTTGCTTTTTACTTGCCAATCCCGAGAATCAACATCCCATAAAACAAATTTTAAATCAGTATAACTTTTTAATACATTGGTATATCCGCCATATGTTGGTCTAAATAAAGTGGGAGTAAAACCAGTTATATTTTTAATTGCTTCCTGAGTTTTATTTATTTCTTCTTGAAACTCTTCTTTAGAAAGCCTAGTTAATAATTTATGATCATAAGAATGATTGCCTATTTCACTACCTTCCTCCAGCATTCTTTTTAAAATGTCACCATAAAACTCTACTTTATTTCCTATTAAAAAGAAAGTTGCCGAAGCTTTGTATTTGTCCAAAATATCTAAAATTTTAGATGTATATTTACTAGGCCCGTCATCAAAAGTTAAAGCCACAACTTTATCATCTATAGAAACATTCTTTTTTTTAATTGATAAATAAGTATCTTTATTACTGCTTTTATCAATATCAATTAACAATTTTAAACTATCTAGAGGAATGTCTAAATATATTAATTCATCATACTTACTTTTAATTTCGGCAGGATTAAAATATAAAGTTAAATTTTCATCATCAATTGTAAAATAATCATAACTAACATTACTTAAATAATCCATATCAGCATCTTGATATTTTTCTAGAAGTTCTTTTTTAATTTCATAATCTAATCCTTCTAAATCATCTACCAAATCTTCCATGGTTAAAAATTTACCACTAATTTTATTATAAGTAAAAGTTTTAATTTTATTAATTGTTTTATCTCCAACAATTTCTGTTTTTAAACTTACATTAACAACCTCATCATTTATTTCTTTATAAGTATAGGAAATGTTTAATTCTGGTTTAATTTTGGATTTTATATTTTTAAAATTATAATAGGTTTTATTAACATAACTGCTGATTTTATCATCTAAAACATTGATGTTAGTAACTGGATAGTTAATAGCGACTAATTCATTAGAAGAACTTATATAGCTAGTAACACCCTTATCTTGTTCACACCCACATAAAAATAAAATTAAAACTATTAAAGCAACTATTTTTTTCATCAAAATCACCCTTAAAAAAGCATATGAAAAAGTTAAATCACATATGACTAAAAAGCGAACATTTTACCTTAAAAGACGTAAAAATAGTCAAAAAAGAAAACAAATGATTTTCACCAAAAAAGCAAAAAGTCAAAAAACCAAAAATTGAAAAACCTTATTTTTTTAAAAAAACAAAAGAACTATATTTCATCAAAAAAACGCATAAACCATTGAAAAATAACAAAAAAAGCTAAATGAATCCAAAAAAACATTTTGTGAAAAATACGCAAAAATAGAAAAAACAAAAAAATGAAAATTTTACATTTTTGATTTTTGTTGAAAAATATAGGGTTTTGAGTCAACTGTAAAAAAACATTAAAAAAAACGAACATTTCTATTGACTATACCATTGAGTCGATATATAATCAGTGTAGAAAATATGGAGGTACTTTTATGACAATTGAAGAAGAAAAACTAGACTACTTAACAGTTATAAAAAGAAGTGGTAAAAAAGTAGCGTGGAATGGTACAAAAATAGCCATAGCTATAAAAAAAGCATTTGACAGCCTAGAAAAAGATGAGGAAAATCATTATTCAGAAAAAGATGTTAATAAAGTTTATAATGCGGTTATTAAACGTATTGAAAAGGAATATAAAAATGAAGAAAAAATTAAAATCGAAGCTATTCAAGATTTAATTGAAGCTGAACTTCAAAAACAAGGTTATCCAGATGTATATAAAGAATTTGCTGATTACCGTGAAAGAAGAAATATTTCTAGACAAGTATTTTTTGGAGAAAAGAAACAACATAAATTTTTAAAAGCTTTAGAAAGCCTAGGATTAAAATCAGCCTCTGAAGTTAACGATAAAAGAGAAAATGCCAACGTTGATGGTGATACTGCTATGGGAACTATGCTTCAATATGGCTCAACCGTTTCAAAAGAATTTGCGAAAGCTTATCTAATGAAGCCAAAATTTGCTGAAGCTCATGATAATGGTGATATTCATATACACGATATGGATTTCTTGCCAATGGGGACAACAACTTGTTGCCAAATTGATATAAATAAACTATTTAAAAACGGTTTTTCAACGGGACATGGCTATTTAAGAGAACCTAAAGACATAATTAGTTATACCGCCTTAGCTGCTATAGCAATACAAGCCAACCAAAATGACCAGCACGGTGGCCAAGCAATACCTGCCTTTGATTATTATATGGCTCCAGGTGTTTTAGCTACTTTTAAAAAACAATTAAAACAAGCAATTTATGATTATCTAGATTTAATAGATTTAGAGTATTACATAAATATGGATAGAATAGCTAAAGAAATAGATAAATTAAAAACCATAAATATAGATTTAAAAATGTTTGATCCATTTACTAAAGGGTCCAAACAAGTTGAAAGATTATTTAAAAAAGCGTATGAAAAAGCTTATGAAAAAACAGATAGACAAACATATCAAGCTATGGAAGCATTTATTCATAATTTAAATACAATGCATTCAAGAGCCGGTGCCCAAGTTCCATTTTCATCTATTAATTTTGGAACAGACACCTCACCTGAAGGACGAATGGTAATAAAAAATTACTTACTTGCAACTGATGCAGGATTGGGAAATCATGAAACACCAATTTTTCCAATTTCTATATTCAAAGTTAAAGATGGTGTTAATTATAATAAAGAAGATGCTAATTATGATTTATTTAAATTAGCTTGCGAAGTATCAGCAAAAAGATTATTCCCTAATTTTTCATTTATCGACGCACCATTTAACTTAGAATACTATGATCCAAACAACTATGAAACAGAAGTAGGTTATATGGGATGCCGTACAAGAGTTTTAGGCAATGTAGTTGATCCAAACAAATCGATTACTCCTGGCAGAGGTAATTTATCGTTTACCTCAATTAATTTACCACGACTAGGAATTAAACATGGTATTGTTAGTGGTGAAACAGACTTAGATGGTTTTTTCCAAGAATTAGAAGAATTGATGGATTTAGTAAAAGATCAATTGCTTGAAAGATTTGAAATCCAATGTTCAAAAAGAATATATAACTTTCCATTTTTATTGGGTCAAGGTGTTTGGATAGATAGTGAAAAGCTAAAAACTAATGACCGTTTAAGAAAAGTTTTAAAACATGGAACTCTTACAATTGGATTTATCGGATTGGCCGAATGCCTAAAAGCTTTAATAGGAAAACATCACGGAGAAAGTGAAGAAGCTCAAAAATTAGGGTTAAAAATAATTGGATTTATGAGAAAGAAAACTGATGAATATGCTAAAACATACAATTTAAATTTCTCATTAATAGCTACACCAGCTGAAGGATTATCAGGTAGATTCACCAATATTGATAAAGCAGTATATGGAAAAATAAAGGGAATTACCGATAGAGAGTATTACACTAATTCGTTCCATGTACCAGTTTATTACAATATTTCAGCAGTTAAAAAAATTCAAATAGAAGCACCTTATCATGCATTTACTAATGGCGGACATATTAGTTATGTTGAATTAGATGGTGATACCGCTATGAATATTGATGCCTTTGAAAATATAATTAGAACAATGCATGATAATGGTATTGGTTATGGTGCTATAAACCATCCTGTAGATAGGGATCCAGTTTGCGGCTACACAGGTGTTATCGGAGACTTTTGCCCAGGTTGCGGAAGAAAAGATGGTGAAGGAGTACCAATGGAAAGAGTAAAAAACGCAAGTTTAAATACTTGTGGAGGAAGATAGGAGGAAAATTAAAATGAAAGCAGATGAAAAAAAAGTAGGCGAAGGAGTTAAATTTGAAAGAATAAGAAGAATTACTGGATATTTAGTAGGAACAACAGATAGATTTAATAATGCCAAAAGGTCAGAAGAACATGACCGTGTAAAACATAGTACTGCTGGTCTTCTTAAAACATCAAAATAATGAAAATTCGTTTAGCCAGTGATTTACAACCAGACAGTATAGTTGATGGACCAGGTATTAGAACCGTCATTTGGACTCAAGGGTGTAGTCATAACTGCCAAGGATGCCATAACCCCACTACCCATGATTTTAAAGGCGGCTTTTCTGTCAGTACAGATGAAATTAATTCAAAATTAGATAATCTTTTAGGTCAGCAAGGTATAACTTTATCAGGTGGCGACCCAATGTTTCAAGCCAAAGCATGTGCTAAAATAGCAAAACATGCTAAAGAAAAAGGATTAAACGTATGGTGTTATACAGGATTTACTTATGAACAAGTTTTACAAAGCCAAGATATGATGGAATTATTAAAATATACTGATGTTTTAGTAGACGGTAAATTTGATATCGAACAGTTTAGCCTAAATTTAGATTTTAGGGGTTCTAGAAATCAAAGAATAATAGATGTTCAAAATAGTTTAAAAGAAAACAAAGTTATTCTAATTGACAAATATATGAAAGAACATAATCATAAAATAGAAGTACCACGAAAAAAACATGTATATATATGATTATGCATCTTATTAAGAAGAAATTAATTATTCTTTAAATTGTTGACAAACTATTTAAAATTTAAGTTTTCTAAAAGTAAACGAACAATAAAATTAGAGTGCTTTTAGGGTATCTGATACCTAAAAACACTTTTTTTGTATCATAGGAAAGTCGTACTTTTTTGGTAAAATTTGCAAAACCCATTTACAAGAACATATGTATGTGATATAGTGAATACATCAAAGATAGAAGGTGAAAGCATGAAAATCTTAAAAGGTTATGTGTTTAGAATGTACCCAAATGAAAAACAAAAAGAATTAATTAATAAAACTATAGGGTGTTCAAGATTTATATATAATTATTTTTTAGATGATAAAATAAAAGAATATAAAGAAACTGGTAAAAGTAAAAGTGCCTTTGATCAAATAAAATTAATCCCTCTACTATCTAAAGATAAAGAGTGGTTAAAAGAAGTAGATAGCTGCGCTTTAAGAACAAGCTTATTTAACCTAGAAGATGCTTTTAAAAGATTCTATAAAGGTAGTGG
>CALVID010000016.1 GCA_944329355.1 uncultured Bacilli bacterium | reverse complement strand
AATAAAAATACTAGTTAATATAAAAAAAAATAAAAAAAAAAAAAAAAAAAAAAACAAGTAATGTTTTCGATAAACCACTTGTCTTTACATCAATTTATTTATTTTAAATTACTTATTTAAATTATTAGCTATTTCAGCAAATATTTCGATAGGTAAAGCTTCAGCTCTAACAGTTAAATCTAAATTGTGGCTTTTTAAAACTTCTTCTACTTTTTCTAAATTATATCCTTTTAAATTATTTTTTAGTGTTTTTCTTTTTTGTTTAAAAGAATCTCTAACTAATTTAAAGAAAATTTGTTCATTATCGACTTTGACTTTATTTTCTTTTTTGGTAAAAGCAATGACAATACTATCAACATTTGGTTTTGGAATAAAGACATTTTTACTAACATCTAAAAGTTTTTCCACAGTATAGTAATAATTCAAAAAAATCGAAAGTGAATTATATTCTTTAGTGTTTGGTTTTGCTTTAAACCTATCACCAACTTCTTTTTGAACCATAACAACTATTTTATCGATATTTAATTTATCTTCGATTAGTTTAATTATTATTGGGGTTGTAATATAGTAGGGAAGGTTAGCCACAACATATGTTTTTTTATAATTATATTTTTTTAAATCATCTTCAACATTTCGTTTTAAAAAATCTTCATAAATAATAGTAGTATTATTTAGATTATGTTTTTCTAATACTGGTTTTAAAGTTTTATCTATTTCATAAGCAAGGACATGACCTGATACTTTATTTAATTCAGTTGTTAGTGATCCAGCACCTGGACCTATTTCAATTACTAAAGTATCTTTATCAATATTTGATTTAGAAATTATACTGTGGATAATGTTTTTGTCCACAATAAAGTTCTGACCAAATTTCTTTTTAAAGTTAAAGTTTTCTTTATTTAGTTCTTCTGTCATTTTTTTAGGAGAATATTCCATATAAATCACCAATCTTTTTATATAAATTTGCTTTGCTTTAAACATTATATCATGTTCTAGAAAGTTTTAACAATTTAGTATATATAATTAAATTTTAAAAAAATCATGATAGTTTATCATCTTTTATACTTATTAAATAACGGTTGATTGTTTTATTGCTTTGTTTATCTTGTGTAGCTTTTTCAAAGACACCACCATTATTTAAAATAACTTTTTTAGAGGCTTCATTATCACTATAGCAAGTAATTAAAATTTTATTAATTGGCATTTTTTTATACCATTTAATAGCTAAACTTAAAGCTTTAGTGGCATAACCTCTATTTCTTTTTTGGGGATGAATGTAGTAAGCAATGTGTCCGAGTCGTTCAAAGTAATTTTTGTTTAATACATGTCTTAAATCTATTGTACCGACTAATTCACCATTTTCAATTATCCATTTCATCGATGATGGCACATCAAGTTTAGCAATATTTTTACCTTGGGTTCTATCTTTTAATCTTTTAACCATTGTATCAAAACTTTCATTCTCTCGATAAGCTTTCCCCATTTCACTTATATCGCCATTTACTTTGGCGGCTTTAACTAATTCTAAATATGAGTCTTTATATTTAATTGTTGGATTTACTAATTTCATTTCCAATCACTTCCTTTAATAAAGTTATTTTTTTATTATATTATATAACCTAGGGTTAGCTAGTTTTTGGGTAAGGTAATAGTAAAAGTGGTTTCTTCGTTTTCACTTTTAACAGTTATGGTTCCATTATGTAATTTGATTATTTCCTGGGCAATGGCTAGACCAAGTCCAGAACCGCCTAATTTGGTGTTTCTAGCGTAATCGACTCGATAAAATTTATCGAATAGTTTCTCTAACTCTTCTTGGGTTAGAGTTTTACTTTTATTAGATATGGTTATGATTAAGTCCTTATCTTCTTTTATGTCGATATTAATTGGACTATTTTCATAGCTATAACTTATGGCATTTTTAATTAGATTATTGAAAACTCGAGCCATTTTAATAGAATCAGCTTCGATAAAAATATCTTTTTGGGTGGAAAAGTTAATTTCTTTATTTTGTTCTTTTAAAATAGGGTAGAATTCATCAATTACTTGATTGATTAATAAAGTTAAATTTAGTTTTTCTTTTTTAATAGTTAAAGTTTCAGAATTATATTTAGTTATTTCGAATAGTTCGTTGATAAGTTCTTCTAGTTTATTTGATTTTTCTAAAGCTATTTTGATGAATTTGTTTTTTTGTTTGGTACTTAAGTTTTTTTCTTCATCTAAAAGAGATAAATAACCGATAATAGAGGTTAGGGGAGTTTTAAGATCGTGGGCGAGATAGACAATCAAATCGTTTTTCTTTTGCTCATTTTCTTTTGCTAAACGTTCATTAAATAAAGCTTCTTTTTTTATTTGATTCATTGTTTCTTCGGCTTCTTTTAATTCGTCTGGAAGTTTTATTTGTTCATCAGTTTTAGTAATTAGTTTACGACTTTCAGAAACTAATGCATCGATATAAGATAATGATTTCATTAAGGTTATTGTGAATATAATTATAAAACCTATAAACCATATTATGAGTAAGAAAAATCCTTGGTAAAATATTCCAGTAAGTAAAACATATAATGGGTCATCAGGGTACCAAGTTATACTAGAACATAAGTGGTAACCCACCATATAAAAAATGATAAAACAAATTGTATATAAAACAGTGACTTTAAATAATCTTTTTAAAAATTTAAAGGTTAATTCTTTTCCATATTTATTTTTCAATTTGATAACCTACTCCCCATATTGTATTTATATATTTTATTTTATCATTTTCACCTAGTTTTTCTCTCAAATGACGAATGTGAACCATGATAGTGGCACTACTAGATGTTAGATAAGGTTCTTTCCACACTTCTTCAAATAGTTTTTCGGTTGTTATCACTTTATCTTTATTATTAGCTAGAAGATATAAAATAGAAAATTCAGTGGGGGTTAGATTTATTTTTTTTCCATTTTTTAAACATTCGTGTTTATCTTTATCTAAGGTTAAATCTTTAATAACTAGTATTTTATTTTGACTTTGATTATAACTTTTATATCTTCTTAATTGGGCTTTAACTCTGGCTATTAGTTCTAGGGGCATAAATGGTTTGGTTATATAATCATCAGCCCCTATATTTAAACCTTTTATTTTGTCTGCATCAGTTATTTTGGCGGTAACCATGATTATAGGAAAATTGTGATTTTTTCTTATAGTTTGACATAGGGTAAAGCCATCAATACCTGGCATCATGATATCTAATAGGGCAAGGTCAATGTTTCTTTTTTCAATTATTTTTAAGGCTTTTTTACTACTATAAGTTTTATAAACATTATAGCCTTCATTTTTTAAATATAATTCTATTAAATCGGCAATTTCTATTTCATCATCGACAACTAATATATTCATACATTTCCTCCTACATATTCTTCTAAGGTTAGGTTTTGATTAGTTATTTCTTTAGCGGATTTTTTACCAACATAACGGTAGTGCCATGGCTCATAATCAATTTTTGTTATTTCATATTTATTCTCTGGATATCTTAAAATAAAACCATATTTATAGGCATTATTTTTAAGCCAATGCCACATTTTTTCATTTTCTTCATAATGCCCTTCGTTACTAAAGTCAATGGCTAGCCCTGTTTCATGTTCAGAATAACCTGGCTCTTGAACGGTTAGTTTGGTTTGTTTATATGCTTTTTCTTTGGAATAACCTTCATTTATATAACTTTGCATTTTATCATTAAACATTTTTGACTGCTCTTTTTTAGAGCGGTAGGCATTATTTATTTTTAAAGATATGTTATCTTTTAGGGCGGCATTATACATATCTACTAGGTCATTATATATTATATCAGCCACTTTATTTTTTTGAAAGTCTACTAAATTTAAATTAACATTTTCTGGAAATGAATTATTACTATTTACTAAAATTAAGGGGTCTATTTCACTGATAGGATTTATTTTGATATTTATGTATGGTTTTTGTAAGTAGTATACCCAGACTATAAGTAATATTCCAATGATTAGTGTTAATAATTTTTTCATTAATATCACCTCTAAGGCAATATTAATTCAAATCACTATAATTATAATGTTTTTTAATTATTTATTAAGTTTTCTTAAGAAAAAATTAAGAAAAAAATGAGGATTAGAATCCCCATCTTTGTACGCTATATTTTACATTAGAACTTGTAGATAAATGAATAGCTGGATCTGTTTCAGTTACATAGGCTAAATCCATATGAACTACTCCGTTTTTCCATGCATTTTTCATAGCTCCACCAGTATCTAATACTATAGCGTTAAAGGTGCCTAAATTTGGATTATCTACCTTGATTATTGTTCCACAAGGAAACTTATCTAAAGAGGCAGCAATGATTCTGACATTACCATATTCATCATCATTATAGGTCATACCGTCTTTTGTTAAACTATGGTATGATCCATCTTTAGTTTTACAAGCCAGAGTTCCGGCTCCAGAACACCCTATGCAGTCAGCACCATAACCTGTCATCTTCCCTACATAATCAGCTTTATCACCAGTTCCAATTTCGATTTCTGCATTTTTTGGACTTTCTATGATTGTTTCATTATTATTTTCATCAACATAAGCAAGTCCTGTATGCCCCTTCTCCTTTGTAATAGTAACGCCTGTAGGTATTTTACTGTTATAAGTTTTGACTGTATCATATTCTAAGACTTTAGTTAAAGCCACAGAATTTTTAGTCTGGTTTAAATTTTTTACTTCAAATTTCTTTTCTGAAATTAGGTTCCCAGAACTTAATAACCCTGTAATAGTTAGGATACTTATTAATAAAGGTATGCCTAAATATTTCAGGTGATCTTTAGTCATATTTCACCTCATATTTCAAAATTGAAACCATCTAAAGTATACCATATTTATAGTTTTAAGTCAAATTGCTTAATCGCCGTTTGAGTAGTAATTTCAAGGGTTTTTGCGTATGGAATACCCTTTAATTGGGATATTTTGGTGGCAATATATTTTATATTTACTGGTTCATTTTTAGTTCCTCTTAAAGGCTCTGGAGTTAGATATGGACTATCGGTTTCTAAGACAAAATTATGTATGTCTAGGATAGTTACTATTTCCTTTAACTTCTTTTCATTTTTAAAGGTTAGAACACCTCCTATACCAAGAGTTACACCTAACTTTATAAATCTTTCTGCCATCTCTAAACTACCACTAAAGCAGTGCATATTGCATTTTGTATCTTTGGTTTTATATTTTTCTATTATATTATATGTATCTTCTATAGCATCTCTACTATGTATGACTATAGTTTTTTTATATTTATTAGCAAGTTTAATCTGTTTTATGAATAATTCTTTTTGGTTATTTTTATTTTCTTTAGTGTAGTGATAGTCGAGTCCTATTTCACCAATACCAACAATTTTAGGATGAGTTAAATAGTTTTCAACATTTTTTAAATCTTCTTCCGTGTAGGTATCAGCAAATTCAGGATGAATACCGATAGTACCATAGATATTTTTATGTGTTTCACATAGTTCAATTACTTCATTTATATCTTTTGGACTAGCAGTACTTACTATCATTATATTATCTTTCATATGTTTTATGATTTCTTCTTTGTTTTCGTAATCTTCATCACTTATATGACAGTGGGTATCAATCATCATTTTTCATCACCTATTTTTATTATAGCATTTTTAAATAAAAACGACCTAATTAAAGGTCATTTTTGTGCTCAATTTTCTTGATATAGATAAATCTAATGAAGCAAGTAATCATAAATAACAGATAGGCAAAATCTAGATAGTTAAATTTATTTATAATATTTATACTCAAGTAAATTATTATTAAAACAAACATCACACCAATACCACTTATATGTTTGGTCATGTTTATCCCTCTCCATTTTATTCGTCCTATTTAAGGATAGCATACTGTTTATTATATGATCAAGGGAATTTGAATTATTCTAAGCGACAATTTACAACAATTTACGTTAATTAGGTAATTTTTTTGAAAATTCATCTTTATCTATTCTGGCAAATAATATTTCAGGTTTATTTAAAATTATACCTGAATCCATACCTGTAAAGGTTTTAGTAGAGTTTATTGAACGATTTTGCGTATTTAGTTGTTTAAATATTTTATCTGCTGTTTCTGGTAAGAAGGCTTGCAAGTAAACACTAGCTATTCTTATTGCTTCAAGTAAATTATATAAAACTGTTTTTAACCTTTCTTGTTTATTTTCATCTTTAGCTAAAATCCATGGAGTTGTTTCATCTATATATTTATTACTTTTACGGCATAGTTCAATTATTTCCTCAATAGCTTCAGCGATTTTGAATTTATTCATTTTTGCTTCTATTCTATCTCCTAAGGTCTTCGCACTTTCGATTAGATCTTTATCTATTTCTTCAAAATTTTCTGGTTTAAATACTTCACCATTAAAATATTTGTGTGTCATACTGATAGTTCTATTTACTAAATTACCTAAGGTATTAGCTAAATCAGAATTTACTCTATCAATGATTAATTCATAGCCAATATTTCCATCATAACCATATGGAATTTCATGTAGACAATAGTATCTAATTGCATCTGTTCCAAATTGGTTAGCTAAATCATCAGCATATAGAACATTACCTTTGGATTTACTCATTTTATCACTATCTGATGATAGTATCCAAGGATGACCAAAAATATGTTTTGGCATTGGTAAGTCTAAAGCTTTTAATATTACTGGCCAATAGATTGTATGAAATCTTAAAATATCTTTACCAATTATGTGAACATCAGCTGGCCAATATTTTTTAAATTCTTCTGTACTTCCATCTGGATCATAACCTATAAATGTTATATAGTTTGTTAAAGCATCTAACCAAACATAGATAACGTGTTTTTCATCAAATGGTACTTTGACACCCCAATCAAATGAAGTTCTTGAAATACATAAATCTTCAACACCTGGTTTTATAAAGTTATTCATTATTTCATTTTTTCTACTTTCTGGGATTATGAAATTTGGATGAGTTTCAATATATTCTTCTAACCATTTATTATATTTACTTAGTTTTAAGAAGTAAGCTTCTTCGCTTGTTTTATGAACTTCTCTTCCACAGTCTGGACATTTTCCGTTTATTAATTCTTTTTCAGTAAAGAATGATTCACAAGGTGTGCAATAAAGGCCTTCATATTTTCCTTTATATATATCACCATTATCATATAGTTTTTTAAATATTTTAGCGACTATTTCTTTATGGTGAGGATTAGTAGTTCTGACAAATTTATCATAGCTGACATTCATGATATCATCAATTCTTCTTACTTCAAGAGCGACTTCATCAACATATTCTTGTTCACTTTTGTTAGTTTCTTTAGCTTTGTTTTGAACTTTTTCTCCATGTTCATCAGTTCCAGTTGTGAATATTACATCATACCCCATTAATCTTTTATATCTTGCAATCGCATCAGTTAAAATTCCTTCATAGGTATTGCCTATATGAGGTTTAGATGTTGCATAAAAAATAGATGTTGTTATATAAAATTTTGGTTTCATTTTTTACCTCCTTGTACTTCCTATGCCACCAGTTCTGGCATTTTTGATTTCTTTTTCATCATCCACAGTTAAATATTTAATAAATAGGCCTTGGGCAAATCTATCATTTGTTTTTAAGGTTATAGTTTCTTTACCTTCATTTTGAATAGCTATAAAGATATGACCTTCATTATCTATATTATTATAGTAATCACTATCAATTATGCCTACTTGATTACATAATCTTAAATTGTATTTAAAACCTAAACTACTTCTTATATAAATCATTAAAACTTCGTCATTATTCATTTTTGCTTTAATTCCAGTTGGAATTTTTTTTATTTCATTTGGTTTTATAGTAGTATTTTCTAAAATATGAAAGTCATATCCTGCACTTTGCTCAGTTGATCTATGTGGTAAGATGATTTCATTATATTCTTTTTCAGTTAATTTTGTATCTTTTATAAATTCATTTAAAGATATTTTTTCAAATTTTCGCATATTTCCCTCCTTTATAGAACAAAGTCAAAATTTATGATTAGATACTTTGTTCTAATCCTTTCATATATATTTTTAAACCTTCAAACATTATATTAACTGATACTTTATAATCTCTATCATGATTAGTATGACATATAGGGCATTCCCACTTTCTTATACTTAAATCTTTAACTTTTTTATTTTGATAATTACAAATATTACATATCTGACTACTTGGATAATATCTATCTATTTGTATTTAAAAAATAATTATATATAAATCTTGAACACCCTATAGTTTTATTGATTAATTCTTTTTGTTTTTCATTTGGGTACATTCTAAACACATAACCTTTTAATATTTCATGCCTTTACCTTCTATCTTTGATGTATTCAATATACTACGAATAATTACATTTGTAAATAATTTTCAAACGTTTGTTTGTTTTTTGCAAAATAAATTCCTAGTATATAAAAAACATCCTTAGGATAAGGACGTTTATGAGCGTGGTACCACCTTAATTTGTAAGATTATCTTACCTTTGGACATATAACGGTGTTTACCGGTCTAACTTAAATATCGGTTAGACTGCTCCAGAGCCATTCGAAATAGTTACCTTGTTTATTTCCACCAGCCATAAACTCTCTATAAAGTTACCTATTTTTCTTTCCTTCAGTGCATTTAACAGTTTAATTATAACATGTTTGGCGTTAGGATTCAATATGTTTAGCTAAAACTTTGGAAAGGAGATTTATCATATCTATGTTATTTTTGGTTAACTCTTCATTACTTACAACAACTATTGATCCTATTTCATCACCGTTTGCAATTATAGGACTTACCACTATATTACCATCTTCTGTTTTATCTTTTGTAAGGTTTATTTTTTTATCTTGTACTGTAACTATTTTTCTTGCATTTATATATTTTAATATTGTTTCGCTTATTTCTTTATTTTGATATTGCTTCTTTAATGGACCAGATATACTTATAAATTTATCGGTATCACTAATTAAAACACTAGTTTTTAAATATAGGTTTAATGTTTGGGCTATTGTATCACTCAATTCTGATAAATTGCCTAGTTCTGAATATTTTTTTAAAATTATTTGATCATCATTTATAAATATTTCTAAATTTTCACCATTTTTTATGTGGAGAGTTTTTCTGATTTCTTTTGGAATAACAATTCTTCCAAGCTCATCAATTCTTCTTACTATGCCAGCTAATTTCATTTTTTACCTTCTTTCTAGGGTTTAGTATGCTCTTAAATATGTTATTTATACTTTAAATATAAAGAAAAAAATGATATAATTGACCTTATGAAGGAGGAGATTTGATTGAGTAAAGTTTTAATTTTTGGTCATCAAAAACCAGATACCGATAGTGTTACATCAGCTTTAGTATTATCCTATTTAAAAAATCAATTAGGTATGGACTGTGAACCAAGAGTTTTGGGTGAATTAAATAATGAAACAGAATTTGTTTTAAATTATTTTAAATTCGATAGACCTAAGTTTTTAAATGATGTAAGATTACAAGTTAAAGATGTTGATTATACTAAAAATTGTTTTTTAAATGAAAATGATTCTATTTTTAAAGGTTATAAATATATGAATGAAACAAGTATCGGTACTATTCCTGTTGTCGATAGTGAAGGGAAATATAAAGGTGCGGTTTCAATGAAAGATGTGGCAAGTAATTTAATCAACAATGATTTAAGAAGAATCGATACTTCTTACGATAATTTACTTGAGGCTTTGAATGGAAAAGAAATTCTTAGATTTGATAAAGAAATTAAAGGTACTATTATTTCCCCAAGCTATAGAAGTACAACGTTTAAGGAAAATATTAAAATCGATAAAGAAAGTGTTTTAATTACTGGTGATAGACATAGCATTATTGAATATGCTGTAGAAAACAGTGCTTCTATTATTATTTTAACTAATGGTGTTAAAATGAAAAAGGAACATTTAGAGTTAGCTAAAAAAAATCATGTAGATGTTATTAGTACTAAACATGATGGACTTACAACTGCAAATTTAGTTGTTTTAAGCAATTATATTAAAACTAAAATGAAATCGAAAGATATTGTTTATATTAATGAAAATGATGCTTTAGGAGAGGTTTTAGATTTAGCTAATAAGAAAAAATTTAGTAATTATCCAGTTGTCGATAATGAAGGGAAATGTTTAGGAGTATTTAGAGTTAGTATGGCTTATAGTCGTCATCCTAAACAAGTTATTTTAGTCGATCATAATGAAAAAGAACAAAGTGTTATAGGCTTAGATGAGGCTGAGATTATTGAAATTGTCGATCATCATAAAATAGGTAATATTGGTACTAGTAGTCCAATTAATTTTAGAAATATGCCTTTAGGATGTACAGAAACTATTTTATATTTAATGTTTAAAGAACATAATATTAAAATTCCTAAAAAATATGCCGGGTTGATGATGTCTGGAATTATCTCAGATACATTACTTTTAACTTCACCTACAACTACTGATAAGGATAAGGAAGCTTTAGAAGAATTAAGTAAAATTGCCGGTATTAATTATAGAGAATATGGTATGGAAATGTTTAAAGCTGGATCTTCTATGACAGGTAAAAGTATTTCTGAAATTATTCATGGGGATTTTAAAAACTTTATGGTGGATAATCAAAAAGTGGGAATTGGTCAAGTTTCAACTATGAGTACTGATGAGATTTTAAGTAAAAAAGATGAATTTATTAAAGAACTAAATGCAGATGCGAATGATGAAGGGTATACAGCAATTGCTTTATTTGTTACAGATATCTTAAAAAATGGATCTTATATATTCTTTAATGATAAAGCTAAAGAAATATTTAGTAATTCATTTGGAGTTGAAAATATTGAAGAGGGACATTTCTTTGAAGGTCTTGTTTCCCGTAAAAAACAAATTGTTCCAAAACTTATGAATTATATGGATAACTAAGTATAGTAAAAGGTGATTCTTAAAGTCTGAATCACCTTTTATTTTATAGTAAATTTCTTCTGTTTTTCTTTTTTATGAGCATATAGATTAGATATAGCATAAATTAATGAACATCCACTTATAATACATAATGAAGTACTGATTTCTTTAAATTCATTTAAAGAAAGTCCTAAAGCCAAAGTAGTAGGGGAAGTAAAGAGGGCTACTTTTATATCATTTGTAAATAATTTTAAGGGATGAGCATTATATTTATCGTATTTTTTCCCTATTGTTTTGGTTATATCAATATTAGAATCTTTTGTATATTTTGGTCTAATGGGTATCCCCTTCTTTCTTTTGTTATATATTAGCTATTTTATTACCTTTTGTCAAGATTTTATTGATTTTTTTAATATTTTTAAGAACTCTAATAGATAATATACAAAATGTTTGTCTAATTTTATGGTATCTAAGGTTATGACTAATTTACCCATTTTCATACTAAACCTGAACATTCTAGATAAGTTGGATGTTTCAAAGAATAGATTTTCTCCATCTATTTTATCAGTTAATTCTTTATCTAAGGTTATTTCCACAGAATTTTTAGTTTGTCTGATATTTTGAATATTTAATTCTTTAGCTTCTTTTTCAAATAGTTCTTCATGCATATAGATTATTAAATCTTCTGATAGAGTGCCAAATCTATCTTCTAATTCTTGTTTTATTTCATTTAATGATTCATATGAATCAATACTACATATTTTCTTATGAATTTCAATTTTTAAATCTTCATCACTGACAAAGTTATCATTGATTGATGTAGCAACGTCGATTAGTGGTGGAGTATCTTTAGTTTCTTCTTCTATCTTTTTGCCTTTTAATTTATTTATTTCTTCATTAAGCATTTGAAGGAATAATTCTATACCTATACTATCAATGAAACCAGCTTGCTCGCTACCTAAGATATCGCCTGCACCTCTAATTGATAAATCACGCATGGCAATGGCAAATCCACTACCTAATTCAGTAAAGTCTTTGATTACTTTTAATCTTTTGGTAGCCACTTCGGTTAATATTTTATTTGGAGCATACATTAAGTAACAGTAGGCAATTTTATTACTTCTTCCAATACGTCCTCTTATTTGATATAGCTGTGCTAAACCAAATCTATCAGCATCTATAATTATTAGGGTATTAGCTGATTCAATATCGATTCCTGTTTCTATAATGGTTGTGCATAATAGAACATCATATTTTTTATTTGTAAAATCTATCATGACATTTTCTAATTCAGTTTTATTCATTTGACCATGGGCTATACCTATTTTAGCTTCTGGCACTAATGATTCTAATTCTATTTTTTTACTTTCAATGTTTTCAACTCTATTATATAAAACAAATACTTGACCGTTACGAGCTAATTCTTTATAAATAGCATCTTTGATTATTTGTTTGTTTTCGGCCAAGACATATGTTTGAATAGGGTAGCGGTCTACTGGTGGAGTTTCAATTAATGATAGGCTTCTTATCCCTGCTATTGACATTTGTAATGTTCTTGGGATTGGTGTAGCAGATAATGTTAACACATCAATGTTATTTTTATACTTTCTAATTTTTTCTTTATGTTTGACACCAAATCTTTGTTCTTCATCTATTACTAGTAAACCTAAGTCTTTGAATTTTACATCATCACTTAAAATTCTATGGGTACCAATTAATAAATCTATTTGACCTTTTTCTAATTTTTCTAAGGTTTCTTTGGTTTCTTTTGGAGAGATAAATCTATTTAATAGGGCAATATCGACGGGGAATGTTTTGAATCTTTCTATGGCATTTTGAAAGTGCTGGGAAGAAAGAATGGTAGTTGGGCATAAGATTGCGGCTTGTTTACCAGACATAATGGCCTTAAATATAGCTCTAAAGGCAACTTCGGTTTTACCATATCCAACATCACCACATAATAATCTATCCATTGGTTTATCGGATTCCATGTCTTTTTTTATTTCTTCTGTTACTCTTAATTGGTCTAAAGTTTCATCATATTCAAATTCTTTTTCAAATTCTATTTGTTCTTCAGTATCTTTAGCAAAGGCATAACCTTTTTTAGATTCTCTAATGGCATACATTTTTAATAAATCTTCGGCTATATCTTCAGCACGCTTTCTAGCTTTAGCTTTAGTTTTTTGCCATTCATGACTACCTAATTTATTTAATTTAGGTATTATTCCATCTTTTGAAGAATATTTTGTTATTAAATCTAGTTTTTCTACTGGAATATAAAGTTTATCATTATCTCTATAGGTAATGGTTAGATAGTCTTTTTTTAATCCGTTTTTTATTATTGTTTTTAATCCATCATATCTACCTATACCATGAATACCATGAACAACATAATCGCCAATTTCTAGTTTGGTTATATCTTTTATTCTAGTACCATATTTGAATTTTGTTTTGTATGTACTTTCTTCTTTTTTATTAAATAATTCTTTTTCAGTGATTACTATATAATCATCAGTGATGAATCCACCGTTGATTTTTTTGACAATTATATTTATTTTCCCTTTGAATAATTCTTTTTCATTTGTATATGTGATATTTGGATTTTCTAAATATTCGATTAATTTATTTACTTGGTATCTATTATCTAAGCAAATTATGACATTTTTTCCTGTTTTTAAATAGATATTTAATCTTTCATTTATTTTGTTTTTATCTTTTGAAAAGGCTTCTATATCAACTTTTTTATATATTTTTAAGTCTTTTGTTTTTTGATTATTAAATTCTTCAAAGATGATTGGGTTTTTATCTTTGACTTCATCTAATTCAAACATGTATTTTGTGTTTGCAGGCAGGTCAATACTTATATTATAATTAGTTATTTCTTCTAATAATAGGTTGTAATTTACTGTAAGGGCATGGTAGTTATTGTAAATGGTGATAGGGTTATTTAAATAACCTTTGATATTAGTAACACCTTTTTCATACTGCATTTCGTTATGTTTAGCATCAAATTTATATTTTTCAAGTAAGGTTTCAGTGTTAGGAAATATATCTACTTCGTTTATTTTAGATATGGTAAGCTGATTTTCTACGTTGAATGTTCTTATTGAATCTATTTCGTCGCCCCAAAATTCTATTCTTACTGGGTTATCGCTATTGATGGGAAATATGTCTATAACATATCCACGAGTAGCTATTTCACCAGTCATGTTGACGGTTGTTTCTTTTCTATAACCTAAATCAAATAATTTTTCTACTAGTTTATTTATGTCTATGGTATTACCTACTTTTAGTTTTATTTGGCTTTGAATAAATTTTTGTTTTGAAGGAAGATATCTTAAATAGCCCATTAGATTAGTAATTACAATAGCTTTTTCTTCTTTAATTATGGAGTTCATAGTTTCTAGTCTTGTTATTTTAAATTCTGGGGAAATGGCAATGGCAACACTAGTTATGAAATCATCCATGGGAAAAAACCATACTTTGTCAGTATAGTGGGTAAGTGAGTTATAAATTAATCCTGCTTCATGAAGATTTGAAGTTACAAGAATAATTGAATTATTTTCTTTTTTAAATTTTTGATAAATGTAGATGCTTTTTAGTTCATTATTTAAACCGATTAATTCTTTGCTTTCTACTTTATCAAATATTTTATCTAGGAAGGTCATTTTATCACTTCCTTACTATTATATTTATTCATTAGGTTATCAAAGGACATTTCTAGATAATCTATTATTATGTCTTTTGATTTATCAGTTACTTTTTCTAAAATGTCTAGTTCTTCTTTAGGCATTTTTCCAATAACATAATCTATTTTATCATGGTTTTTATTGCTTGAAATACCTATTTTAATTCTTTTATATTCGTTTGAATGAAGGTGCAATTCAATGTTTTTTAAACCATTATGACCACCTGATGAACCTTTATATTTTAATTTTATTTTGCCTAACGGTGTGTCTAAATCATCACATATTATTAAAATATCTTCTAGGTTTATTTTGTAAAAATCTTTGAATTTTATTACAACTTCGCCAGATAAATTCATATATTTTTGAGGTTTTAATAAAATTATTTTTTCTCCTTTATAGTTAAACTCAGTATATAGGCCATTAAATTTTTCTTTAAATTCTAGGTTTTGACTTCTAGCAAATTTATCTATAAATTTAAAACCTGCATTATGTCTTGTATTTTCATATTCTTTTCCTGGGTTTCCGAGTCCTACAATTAATTTCATAGATTTCACCTTCTTCGCGCATCAACATTATATCATATTTTAAATTTTTTAGTCATTTTTTTTATTTTTGAATAAACTATTTTAGAAAAGGGGAGAGAATATGAATGAAAAATTCGGCTGTGAAGGCTGCAATTTAAATGATAATTATGGGCTTTTATATGTGAATGAATGTAATGATGGGATACTTGGAAAGGAATATAAAATTAAGGCAGCTCCACAATATCAAACGGTTCAGCCTGGTATGGAATATTTAATGGAGCCTAAACCTATCTTTGATAATTCAAATTATAAAGGTAGTGGTAAATTAAAAGACAAAGTGGCGATTGTTACTGGTGGAGATTCTGGTATTGGTAGGGCTGTTTCTGTTTACTATGCGAAAGAAGGGGCCGTTGTTATTATTGTTTATTATAATGAACATGAAGATGCGGAATACACTAAGAGATATATTGAAAGTTTTGGGGGCAAATGTTTTTTAATTTCTGGAGACTTAAAAAGTCCTGAATTTTGTAAGATGGTAATTAAAAATACTGTGGAAAAGTTTGGGAAGGTGGATATTTTAGTTAATAATGCTGGGGTACAATTTCAACAAAAAAAATTAGAGGATATCTCTAATGAACAATTTGATTATACAATGAAAACAAATATTTATTCAATGTTTTATTTGACTAAAGAAGCTTTACCTTATATGCAAAATGGCTCTATTATTAATACAACTTCGGTTACTACTTTTTATGGAGAGCCTGAATTAATTGACTATGTTACTAGTAAAGGGGCTATTGTGGGATTTACTAGGGCTTTAGCTACTAATTTAGCTACTAAAGGAATTAGAGTTAATGCGGTGGCTCCTGGTTATTTTTGGACAGCATTACAACCTAGTTGCTGGAGTCCAAATAAAATTCCAACACTTGGTGCAGACAGTGATATGCGAAGATGTGCGGATCCTTATGAGATTGCTTCTATTTATGTTTATTTAGCTAGTGATGATGCTTCTTATACAACAGGTCAAGTATTTCATATTAATGGTGGACAGTATAAAGGTTAGACTTTATACTTTTTTAAGTAATGATTTATAAAAAAATAAGGTTTTAACCTTATAAATCATGATACTCATTATATATTTTGCTTTTTGGAACGTTTCTTTCTTTAGCTACTTTTTTTATAGCTTCATTTGGAGTTAATCCATCTTCTATGTATAAACTAACATGTTTTTTTATAGATAGATTATTAAATGTTTCTTTTTCTTGGTTTCCTTCTACTACAATTACGATTTCTCCTTTAATGTTTTCCACAGTTTTAAGTAAGTTTTCCACAGTTCCACGGATAACTTCTTCATATTTTTTACTTATTTCTCTAACAATAGCTATTTTTCTATTTCCTAAGATTTCATAAATATTATTTAATGTTTTTGTTAATCTATGAGGAGCTTCATAAAAAATAATAGGGTAGGGATTAGATTTTAAATTTTCTAATTCTTTTTTTCTTTTACTTTCTTTACTATTTAAAAATCCATAAAAAGTAAATGGTCCACCACTTAAACCCGACATTACAACTGCAGGTATTAGGGCTGTTGGACCTGGTAAACATACAACATTATAGCCATTTTCAATAGCGTTTTTAACTAAAATATAACCTGGATCACTTATAACAGGAGTACCTCTATCACTTACTATAGCAATATTTTTTCTTTGTTTTAAATAATCTATTTCTTTTTCTTCATTTTGACTTTCATTATATAAATGACTTGATATTAATCTATTTTTTATTTCAAAATGATTTAATAATTGTTTAGTTGTTCTTGTATCTTCAGCAAATATTATATCTACTTCTTTTAAAATGTTTAAGGCTCTTATAGTTATATCTTCTAGATTACCAATTGGAGTTGGAACTATATATAAAGTAGGGGAGCCATCATAACTTTTTTGTATCATTTTTTATCATCTCACTTAAAATATTTTTGGATTTCTTCGGTATAACTACCATCTTTATTATGACTATATAAAGGTGGGAGTATTTTTAATCCTTTTTTTCCATTTTTTTTACCTTCAATTAATAAAATATTGGCATCTTTGTTTTTACCTGGATAAACTAATCTAATTTTTTTTGGTTCAATATTATATTTTCTCATTGTAATTAAAATATCTATTAATCTTTCTGGTCTATGAACTAAACCTAAAGTTCCACCATTTTTCAAAAGTTTTCTAGCAATTTTTAAGATATCTTCTAACTTTAATGTTACTTCATGTCTAGCAATAGTTTTATAGTCGTTTTTATTAAATTTTGATTTTTCTTGAACTTCAAAATATGGAGGATTACAGGTTATTATATCAAAATATTCAGGAGTAGCGTTTTTGACATATTCTTTAATATCTTCATTAATAATAGTTATTCTATTTTCTAAATTGTTTAATTTTACTGATTCTTTGGCCATTTCGCTGACTTCTTTTTGAATTTCTAGACCTATAATATTAGCTGTTGTTTTTTGAGATATAATTAAAGGGATAGGGGCATTACCTGTACCAATATCTAAAATATTTTTTGTGCTTTCATTTATGGTAATAAAGTTTGGAAGTAATACTGAGTCTAATGAAAAGTTAAACATTTCATTATCCTGAATTATTTTAAGATTTTCATATCCCAATAAATAATTAGTTACTTTCATTTTTATCAACTTCTATTATTCCATGTTCTGGAACATTTACCTTATATTTTTGATTTAATATATCTAAACTGGTTATAGTTCCCTCTCCATATTCTGTATTAATTTTGTCGCCAATTTTTTTCATGTCTTTTTTATAACACTCATATGTATCTTCTTCATATTTTAAGCAACACATTAGTCTTCCACACACACCGTTAATTTTGCTTGGGTTTAAAGCTATATTTTGATTTTTAGCCATGTTTATAGAAACGGCATTTAAATCTTGTAAAAATCTAGCACAACATAGTTTTTGGCCACACGGACCATATCCTCCAACTTCTTTAGCTTTATCACGAATACCTATTTGTCTTAATTCGATTCTAACTTTATAGATTGATGCGAGTTCACGTGCTAGTTCTCTAAAGTCAATTCTTGTATCGGATAAGAATCTAAAAATTAACTTATCTCTATCAAATGTATAACTAGCATCTATGATATGCATATTCATATTATTTCTTTCAACTATTTTACGGCATACTCTTAAAGCTTCGGCTGAGTCTTTAAGATTCTTTTTATGTTTTGTGAAATCACTTTTGTTAGCAATTCTAATTATTTTTTTTAAATCTTTTTTTGAGGAGTTTATTTCAATTTTTGGATTTATAACTGTTCCGAATTGAAGACCTTGGTCAGTTTCTACAATGACTGTAATTTTTGGTTTTAAATTAAATTTCCCTGGGTCAAAATAATAAATTTGTCCATGTGGTTTAAAATTAACACCTACTGCTATCATTTAAATCACTCCTTCTAAAGTTATAATAAGTTTATCCATTAACAAGTTTAGATTTATATTATATTTTACTAATTCTTTTAGTTCAACTATTTTATTTAATTTATAGCATATTTCATCTTGTGTATTATTTTTGGCAATCGTTTTTATATTATCATTTATTTCAAAGATTTCTAATGGTTTATTTAATTGATAATTTAATATATCTTTGTAATAATTAATCATTATTTCATAAGCCATTTCTGTTTCTTCTTTATTTGTTATATAAACATTCCATATTTTCCCCATATAAAGTAGGGTATTCATATGTTGTTTTTCATAATAATTTACAAATTCTATTACTTTAGTTATTTTTTCCTCTATTGTGTCTGATTTTATTTTATTTGATTTAACCATTTTTTTTAGTTTTTCAATATAATTTTCATTATCATTCTTTTGATTGAATGTTTGTAATCTTAGTACTTGACATCTAGATCTTATGGTTGATAAAACGTTGTATATATTATCAGTAATAAGAATTGCGACTAAGTTATTGTCTGGTTCTTCTAAAAATTTTAATATAGAATTAGCTGATGATTTGTTTAGTCTATCAGCTTGTTTTATTATATAAATTCTTTTATTTCCAATTAAGGCTTTGGTATTAAATTCTTTTTGAAGATTTTGTAATTGTTCTTTTTTTATCCAAAGACCATCTGGTTCAATGATTTCTATTTCTGGAAAGTTGCCAGAATCTATTACTTCACATTGATGACAGTTACCACAATTGTCTTTGGTTAATTTTGTTTTAGGACATAAAAGCGATTTTACAAAGGACATAACAAAATTAAATGTATCATAAAAACCGCCTGTTTCTATTAAATAGGCGTGAGAACATTTATCATTTATAATAGCATTTTTTAATATTTGATAAGCAATGGGCTGTGAATTTTTATAACCATCTAACATCTTTTATCCTCCTAATACACTAAAAGTCTTATTACGATTAAAAATATAAATGCCGGAATACTAAAGATAGTAATTAATAATACAGTAATTAAGTTTATTGGAATAATAGCTGTAGCTGGAACTAGAACATTATAACCATATAACATAAAGAAACTCACAATGATTTTTTTTAATGTTTTAAATAATTTATTAAGCATAAAACACCTCAATAAATTATATAGTTTTTGGTTACTTTTTATGAGATAGTCGTACGATCCATAATAGCCATTTCTAAAGTTAATGGATCAATATAATCAATATCTGCTCCCATTGGTATTCCATGAGCTATTTTTGTTATTTTTACATCAGTGTTTTCTAACATTTTTCTAATATATAGGGCAGTAGTTTCTCCTTCAACACTTGGTTTTATAGCTAAAATAATTTCTTTAATATTTTCATCTTTTATTCTTTTTATTAGTTTGTCTATATGAATGTCTTCTGGATTTATTCCTTCTAATGGAGATATTAGACCTCCTAATACATGATATATACCTTTATAGGATCCTATTTTTTCAAATAAGATCACGTTTTTGCATTCCTCGACAACACATAATGTTTGTGTATCACGAGTTTTATCTTGGCATATTTGACATAAGTCTGTTTCAGTGAGGCTTCCGCACCTAGAACATTTTTTTATTTTTGTTTTACTATCTTTTAAGGATTTACTGAATAGTTCTATTATATTATCATCCAGATTTAATGAAGAAAGGGCTAATCTTTCGGCAGTTTTTTCTCCTATTCCTGGAAATTTTTTAAAACATTCTATTAAATTTAAGATTGTTTTTGGATAATTCATTAGAATAAACCTGGCATTCCTTTAGTGTATTTGCCCATTTTTTGTTCAGTTTCGTTATCTATTTGATGATTGGCATCATTGATTGCGACTAATATCATATCTTGCAACATTTCGATATCGTCTTTTTCTAGATTGTCAGCCTCTATTTTTACTTCAATCACTTCTTTAGTTCCTTTTACTTTTACGGTAACAAAAGATGATTTTCCTTCAAATATTTTTTCATCTATTTGTTTTTTTTCCTTTAACATATCATTTTGTAATTTTTGTGCTTGTTTCATCATTGCTTGAATATTCATTTTTATTCCTTCTTTCTTTTTAATTATATTCAATTATATCTTCAAACATTGTCTGAATATTATCTTCATTTTTTTCTTCTTTGAAGATATCTTCTAAATTAAATTGTTCTTCTTTATAGATAAATGGTCTTAGTTTATGATTAAAGTCTTTTTTTATTGTTTCCCATTCATCTAAATCGGTTGCAATTAAATTATATTTTTTATTTAGTATTTTGGCAATAGTTTCTTCTAAATCTAATAAATTTTCATTAAATATATTAGCTAATCTTTTTGTTTTATAAACAAATATCAAATTTTCATTACTAGCTGCTTTTAAAGTTCCATCTAATAACATTGAGGCGGCATTACTATAATCTTTATCTAACAATAAATCATTTAATAGTTCTAATGCCGGCTTTATATTTCTAACTTCTTGTTTGGAAAATTTAGCTAAAGTATTATCTATTCTTATGTTTTTGATATTTTCGATAGCAGAGGTTATTTTTGAAGTTGGTATTTCTGAAATTATTTTTGTTTTTTTGGAACTTTGCGGGTGAAATAATTCAGGTGATATATTTTTTTGTTCGTTTTTTGTTTGCATTTTTTCTGGTTTTTCCACAATTTGCTTGGTTTTTTCCACAACTAGTACTGATTTTTCAGATTTTTTCTGAATATTTTCTGCTTTTCCTGGTAATTCTGAATTTATATATTGTTGTTTTTCTTCTTTTTCCACATTTTTCTTAGAATTATCAGAAATTATTTTAATAATTGCGAGTTCAAATAAAAGTTTGCTATTGTTATTATTTTTAATTTCAAAAGAATATTTATTTAATGTTTCAATTATGTCAAATAACTCTTTTATACTAATTTCAGCTGAAATTTCTTCATAATTTTGAATATTTTTAACTCTTTCTTTAAAATATTTAGGGGCTTCTTTAAAGAGTATTATGTTTCTTATAAAATTGATAAATTCTTCTAAAAGTTTTACAAAATTTTTTCCTTTATCATTAAAGTTGTCTATTTTTTCTAAAATTTCATCTAATTTATCTTCTATTATATCTTTTAATAGTAGTTTTAAATCTTTTTCAGTTATAGTTCCATTAATTGCATGTATATCTTCGATTGTTATTTTTGTTGAGGTATATGCTCTTGCTTGATCAAGCATTCCTACAGAGTCACGCATTCCTCCATCTGAGAGTGTTGCTATTTCATTTAAAGCTGCGTCGTCAATATCTATTTTTTCTTTTTCAGCAATTTGTTTAAGATTTTGGATTATTGCTTCGTTGCTTATTTTTTTAAAATCTAAACGTTGACATCTAGAAAGTATTGTTTCTATTACTTTATGGGGATCAGTGGTTGCAAGTATAAATATAACATGTGCCGGTGGTTCTTCTAATGTTTTTAAGAGGGCATTAAATGCACCTTGTGTAAGCATGTGAACTTCATCTATTATATATACTTTATATTTACCATAAGCTGGTAATAGATTTACTTTATTTCTAAGTTCTCTTATTTCATCAACACCATTATTACTAGCTGCATCTATTTCGATTATATCGCTATTATTTTCTTCCATACAGCTTATACATTTTCCACAAGGCTTACAATCTACTGGATTTTCACAATTTATTATTTTGGCAAATATTTTTGCAATGCTTGTTTTTCCAGTACCTCTTGGTCCAGCGAATAAATAAGCGTGGCTAATTTGATTGTTTTGTATAGAATTTTTTATTATTTTTACAATTATATCTTGTCCATATATATCATCTAAGGTTTTAGGTCTATATTTTCTATATAATGCTTGATACATTTTACCACCTCATCAGTTATAATTATATCATATTTTTCCACAACAAAAGAAAATAAGTTTTATCTTTTTTTATTTATAAGTTCTTATTTTCTTTGATTTTTAAAAAAGGTTTTTAATAATTGACTATAGTTTTCCACATCATTCATTTTAATTGATTTTGGTTGTTTTAAATTCACATGTTTTTGTTGATCAGCTGCGTATATTATACACTTTATTCTAGCTTGTTTTATAGCTTCCATACACATGTTACAAGGTTCTAGTGTTGTGTATAAAGTACATTCATTAAGGTGCCATGTTTTTTTCTTTTTACATGCTTTATTGATTGCATTTATTTCAGCATGTTTTGTTATTTGATGAGTTTTTTCTCTAGTATTATGTCCTTTAGAAATTATTTTATTGTTTTCCACAATTACAGCTCCAATAGGAACATCATTTGTTTTCAAGCTTTTTTTAGCTTCTTTTATTGCTAATTTCATATATTTATCCATGGGTATCCTCCAACAAAAAAGGTACACACACTTAGTGGTCCTTAAGGCTGCTATCTTCCGATTCTGACCTGGTTCAGGCATAAGTGTTGTACCAAATATATATTACACTATTTATTATAATTTTTCAACATTTTTATTTTTTTGCTTGATATGTTTCACGTGAAACATTGTATCCTAGTGTCTTTTTCTTTGCATTTATTCTTCATTATTTTAGAACTTTAATATGTTTCACATGAAACATTGTATCTTAGTGTTTTTCTGTTGCATTAATTCTTCGCTATTTTAGAGTTTTGATATGTTTCACGTGAAACATTGTATCCTAGTGTCTTTTTCTTTGCATTTATTCTTCATTATTTTAGCACTTTAATATGTTTCACGTGAAACATTGTATCTTAGTTTCTTTTTCTTTGTATTCATTCTTCACTATTTTAGAACTTTAATATGTTTCACATGAAACATTGTATCTTAGTGTTTTTCTGTTG
>CALVID010000015.1 GCA_944329355.1 uncultured Bacilli bacterium | reverse complement strand
TTTTGAAGAAGCTTTAAAAGATTATTACCAAATTACCGGTTTTCCAGCTTTGGTGCCAAGATATGCTTTAGGCAATTGGTGGAGTAGTAATGAAGATTATGATGATTTAAAACTTAAAAACCTTGTAGATAATTTTGAACGAAATGAAATTCCATTATCTATTCTTGTTTTAGACAAAGATTGGCACAAACGTCTTAAAATAAAAGGCAAACATTTAAGAACAGGATTTACTTTCAATGATAAATATTTTAAAAATCCTAAAGCAATGATAAAATACCTACATGATAAAAACATCAGACTAGGTTTAAGCGTAGATCCAACATCTGGATTATATAACATAGATGATTACTATAAAGATGCCTTAAAATATTTAGAAGAAGATAAAGAAGGAAAAATTCCATTTAATGTTTTAGATCCAAAATTTATTGATGTTTATCTAAAAATATTTATCCATCCTTTAGACTCTCTTGGAGTAGATTTCTATTGGTTAGATTTAGAAAATAAACAAAATATCCAAAATCTATCATTATTAAAACACTATCAATTTTATGATATGCAAAGAGATTATAAACGTCGTCCACTTTTACTTTCAGAAAATACTTCACTAGCCCCACACCGTTATCCTGTTTTATATTCAGGCAAAACCAACGTAAGTTGGTCAACATTGAGAAAAATACCATTTTATAATAATAATAGTTTTAATAATGGCGCACCTTTTTGGGCTCATGACATAAGTGGTTATTTCAAAGGAACCGAAGACAACGAACTTTATCTACGTTCCATCCAGTTAAGTGTCTTTTCTCCAATATTAAAATTTGGAGTAGATAAAGGCCATTACTATAAAAGAGAACCATGGAGATGGGACATCAAAACTTATACTATTGCTAAAGATTATTTAAAATTAAGACATAAATTAATTCCATATATCTATAGTGAAGCTTATAAATATCATAAATTTGGTGATCAACTAATAAAACCACTTTATTATTTAAAACCATCTTTTTATGATGATGTTTTATACCGTAATGAATACTTCTTTGGTTCATCTTTACTAATTGCTCCAATTATTACTGAAAAAGATGAAGTCATGAATCGTGTTGTTCATAATTTCTATTTGCCAAAAGGTACTTGGTACGATTATGTAACCGGGAAAAAATTCCCTGGTGGAAAAAGTTATATCAGTTTCTTCCGCGACGAAGACTATCCAGTCTTTGCTAAATCAGGAGCTATAATCCCATTAAGTAACAATCAAGATCTTAATGATACGACCCCACCAACTGATATGGAAATCAATATTTTCCCAGGTCAAAGCAACACTTATACACTATTTGAAGATGATGGAGAAAGCGATCTATATCGTAAAGATTATTACTTATTAACCCAAATAGATTATACATACTTACCAAACAATTATAGTGTTGTTATTAGATCAGTAGAAGGAAAAAGCGGTATAATACCTGATAAAAGAAATTATAAAATTATCTTTAGAAATACAAAGAGAACTGCTGATGTATCAGCCTATATGAATGAAAAATCACTTTCATTAAAAACATATGTAGATGGGCCAAATTTCATAGTAGAAATAAATGATGTTCCAACAGTAGGACAATTGTCTATCAGTTGTAAAGGTAAAGACATTGAAATTGACGCTTTAAGATTAATTAATGAAGATATTGAAAGAATCATCAGCGACTTACAAATACCAACTGAAATGAAAGAAAAAATAGACGCTATATTATTCGGTCAAGAAGCAATTAAAAAGAAAAGAATTGCAATTAGAAAATTAGCTAAAGATGGACTAGATAGAAAATTTATTAGAATGTTCTTAAAATTACTTGAATATATAGGAGAAATTTAATGACTAACTATAGTCATTTTTTCTATAAACATATATATAAAACCTTTATAAATTTTATTAAAAATGATATACTTATAAAAAGGAGGAAAAAATGACAAACAAAATATTACCCAAAGTATTTGGATGGATGTTTATTGGTTTATTAGTAACATTCTTTACAGGATACTATGTTTCACTTCATCCAGAAACAATGTTGAAATTGTTCGGAAGTTATGCTTTTCTAATTGTTATAATCATAGAATTTGCCCTCGTTATTTTTTTATCAGCCAGAATAACTAAAATGAAACCGGCGACAGCGATAATTAGTTTTATTATTTATTCAGCTGTTAGTGGGCTTACATTTTCCACTATTTTTGTAACTTATGAGTTGACTTCTATTATGTATGTATTCTTATTAGCTGCTGTAATCTTTGCTATTTTTGCCTTTCTAGGAGCAGTTACCAAAATAGATTTAACTAAGCTTGGAACATATTTATTTATTGGTTTAATTGCAATAATTATTTGTGGACTGATTAATTTATTTTTAAATAACTCAACATTTGATTTGATTGTTTCATGTATAGCTATTGCTATTTTTGTCGGATATACGGCATATGATGTTCAACAAATAATTAAAATGCAATCTTTTAATGCTTTACCAGAAGACAATTTGGCTATTTATGGTGCTTTAGAATTGTACTTAGATTTTATTAATTTATTCTTAAGATTATTACAATTATTTGGAAACAGAAGTGATGATTAGTGAATGAAAATAATAAAAAATGTTATGAAATATTAGAAAAATTACATTTAAATCCAAGAGTAGTTACTCATGAACCAATTCTAAATTATGAAACAGCTAATAAAGTTGATGAAGAACTAGGACTTACAGGAACAGAAACTAAAACCTTATTTTTAAAAAGTAAAAAAGGAGATAACTATTATCTGTTTATTACTTTAGCTTCCGAAAGAATGGATAGTAAATTATTAAAAAATTTATTAGGAGAAAAAATAAACATGGTAACTGGAGAGGAAATGCAAGAACTTACAGGCATGCTTCCAGGTTGTATGACTCCATTTGGATTAAAAGATGGATTAATAAATAAAATTGTAGTAGATCCAAAAATTTATGATGAAGATAAACTAATTTTAGCTTTTGGTTCAGAAACTATGTCTGTTGAAATGAGTCCAAAAGATTTAAAAACTATTTTAGAAAATACTTATAAAGATATAATTTATCTTGATGAATAATTAAAAGCTTAGAATAAGAGTAGTAATAATAATTTGTTATGTAGAGAGAAAGTGTTTGGTGAAAACTTTTTAACAAATATTATGAACTTACTTAGGAGCTTCTTGTATGATAAGTATAAGACGTTTTTGCTCGTTATCGCATAAAGAGGTAATAAAAGTATTATAAAATAAGGTGGTACCACGTCAAAGCACGTCCTTATATCATAATACTTTTTAATATGTGTTAAAATAAAGGAGGTTAATTTATGAGATATTTATTTACATTTATCTTTTGTTTTGTACTTGTTTATCTTGTTTATAGTATGTTTGTAATATACAGAAAAAAGGGATTTGAAAAATTTAAAACAAGTAATCAATTAAAATTTTTTGAAAAAGCTTATAAAATAGATTTTAAAAAAGTTAATTTAAAAACATTTGCTAATATTTTAGCTATAACCAACGCTTTTATAATTGCCACAACTTGTACAATAATTGAAATATTTGATAACTTAATTATAAAATTAGCTGTCGCATTTGTAATATTAGTACCTTTAATGCTTTTGTTATATAATATATTGGGTAAAACTTATAAAAAGAAAGAAGGAAAAAAACATGTATAATTTTAAAGAAATAGAAAAAAAATGGCAACAATATTGGAATGATCATCAAACATTTGCTGCTAAAAACAATAGTGAAAAAGAAAAATATTATTTATTAGTTGAATTTCCATATCCATCAGGTTCAGGTCTGCACGTCGGTCATGCTAGAAGCTATACTGCCTTAGATACTGTAGCTAGACAAAAAAGAATGGAAGGATATAACGTATTATTTCCAATGGGATGGGATGCCTTTGGTGCCCCTGCTGAACAATACGCTATAAAAAATCATATTCATCCAAAAGATGCAGTAAGAGAAAATATTAAAACATTTAAACAACAAATCGAAGAATTAGGCATCTCTTTTGATTGGAATAGAGAATTTTCAACCACTGATCCAGAATATTATAAGTGGACCCAATGGCAATTTTTAAAATTTTATGAACACGGTATGGCCTATAAAGCCAAAAAAAACATCAACTGGTGTCCAAAGTGTAAGACAGGTTTATCTAATGAAGATTCAGCTGGTGGAGTTTGCGAAAGATGTGGAACTAAAGTTGTTCAAAAAGAAAAAGAACAATGGATGCTTAGAATGAGTGATTATGCTGAAGATTTACTTCAAGGTTTGAATAATACTAACTTTAGTAAAAGAGTTAAACTAGGTCAAATCAATTGGATTGGTAAATCAGAAGGAGCAGAAATTGATTTTGAAATAGAAAATACTGATAAAAAATTAAAAGTATATACAACTAGACCAGACACTATTTTTGGAGCCACCTTTATGGTTATTGCCCCTGAACATCCTATTTTAGAAACCTTAAAAGACAAAATAACTAATTTAGATGAAATAAAAAAATATCAAGAATACGCTAAAACAAAAACCGAATTTGAAAGAACAGAACTTGCTAAAGACAAAACAGGTGTAAAAGTAGAAGGATTTAATGCTATAAATCCATTTACTGGTAAATCAATACAAGTATGGATTTCCGATTATGTTATGATGACTTATGGTACAGGAGCAATTATGGCTGTTCCAGCCCATGATGACCGTGATTATGAATTTGCTCAAAAATTCAATATTCCAATAATTCCAGTTATTGAAGGAGATTCACTCCCATACATTAAAGAAGGAAAATATATCAATTCAGAATTTTTAAATGGTATAACCAATAAAGAGGAAGCCATTCAAAAAATGCTTGAAGAAATTACAAAAAGAAAAATTGGAAACAAAAAGACTAATTATAGACTTCAAGATTGGATATTCTCAAGACAAAGATTTTGGGGAGAACCAATACCATTAATTTATTGTGAAAAATGTGGTTGGGTTCCAGTACCAGAAAAAGATTTACCAGTATTACTTCCAGATGTTGCAAACTATGAACCAACTGAAGATGGTGAAAGCCCACTTGCTGGCATTGAAGATTGGGTCAATACTACTTGTCCACACTGTGGTGGAAAAGCCAAAAGAGAAACTGATACAATGCCTAACTGGGCAGGCTCATCATGGTATTTCCTAAGATATATGGATCCACATAACGATCAAGATTTTGTTTCAAAAGAAGCATTAGACTATTGGGGTAAAGTCGATTGGTATGATGGTGGGATGGAGCACACCGCACGCCACTTATTATATGCTAGGTTCTGGAATCAATTTTTATACAATATTGGTTTAGTTCCTAACAAAGAACCAATAGATATAAGAACTTCTCATGGAATGATTTTAGGCCCAGATGGTGAAAAAATGAGTAAATCCAAAGGTAATGTAATTAATCCAAATGATGTTGTAGAAGAATATGGAGCAGATGCCCTAAGGCTTTATGAAATGTTTATTGGTGATTATGAAAAAGATGCAGCTTGGTCTATTAATAGTTTAAAAGGATGTAAAAGATTTTTAGATAGAGTGTGGAATGCTGGTAAAAAATTAAATGATAGACAAGGATATAGCAATGAACCACTAGTACATAAAACCATAAAAAAAGTAACTAATGATATTAAATCCATGAAATTTAATACAGCTATTTCCGCTTTAATGATATTAATTAATGATTATGATGATAAAGAAAGTATAACAAAAGACGATTTAAGAGTATTAATTCATTTATTAAATCCGTTCGCACCTCACATAACTGAAGAAATTAATGAAAAATATAATTTAGGCAACCCTCTATGTGAATCTATGTGGCCAACTTATGATGACACAAAAACAATTGATAATACATACGAACTAGTTTTTCAAGTAAATGGAAAAGTTAGAGGAAAAGAAACAGTAAATACCAACATATCTAAAGAAGAAATGGAATCTTTAGCCCAACAAAATGTAAACGTTCAAAAATTTATTGAAGGAAAAACTATAATCAAAGTAATAACTATTCCAGGAAAATTAGTAAATATTGTCGTTAAGTAGAAAAAAGTTTGACAAATATAAAATTAATATGTTATATTTTTATTAATTGATGTGGACAAATAATTTAGTAGTTATTTAATTAGTAATCAGAAAGTTAGTGGAAGCTGAAAACTAGCCAAGATTAAATAATGAATTACAATATTTATAGTCAAATCGGTTAATCACCGTTATCAGATAAAGATGCATAGATACTATATGAAACAAGGTGGTACCGCGGGTTAAAACTCGTCCTTGTAATTATAGTATCTTTTTTAAAAGGAGGAATTAAAAATGGAAATAGGAAAATACATTGATCACACAAATTTAAAAATGTCTGCGACTGAAAACGATATAGCCAAACTATGTCATGAAGCTATAGAATATGGCTTTGAAACCGTATGCGTTAATCCATATTATGTTACTTTAGCTAAAGATTTACTTAAAGACACTAACATTGGAGTATGCACTGTAGTAGGATTTCCTCTTGGCATGAATACTCCAAAAGTAAAAGCCTACGAGGCTATAGAAGCTACCGAAAATGGTGCGGATGAAATAGATATGGTTATCAACGTTGGTGCTTTAAAAGATAAAGATTATGAATATGTCAAATCAGAAATTGAGGAAATAAGAGATTCAATTGATGGCAAAACCTTAAAAGTAATTATCGAAACATCTTTATTAAGTAAAGATGAAATAATAAAAATGACAGAAATATGTAATGACACTTTTGTTAATTTCATAAAAACTAATACAGGTTTTGGTTCAAGAGGAGTAACTTTAGAAGATGTTGAACTAATAAATAAACATAAAAACGAAGTATTAGAAATAAAAGCAAGTGGGGGCATAAAAACTTATGGTCAAATGAATAAACTAATTGAAGCTGGAGCTACAAGAATTGGTACTAGTAATAGTGTTGAAATTGTAACTCATATAACCGAAAATTATAAGGAGGAAAAATAATGAAACTATATGATGAATTAAAATGGCGTGGTTTGCTTAAAGATGAAGCTGGAGATGATTTAGAAGAAAAACTAAATAAAGGAGGATTAACCTTTTATATAGGCACAGATCCAACCGCAGATAGCCTTCATCTAGGACATTTATCAACCTTTTTAATAAGCAAAAGATTAGAAAAAGCCGGCCATCACCCAATATTGTTAGTTGGAGGAGCTACTGGTAGAATAGGTGATCCAAGACCAACTGAAGAAAGACCCATGCAATCAATTGAAGAAATAGAAAAGAATTTTCAAAGTCTAAAAAAACAAGTAGAAGATTTGTTCGGCTTTGAAGTAGTAAATAACTATGATTGGTCTAAAAACATTAATTTTATTGATTTTCTAAGAGACTATGGTAAATACTTTAACATTAATTATATGCTTGATAAAGATATAATTAGAAGAAGATTAGATAGTGGAATAACCTATACGGAATTTTCTTATATGATAATGCAGGCATTAGATTATTTATATTTACATCAAACTAGAAATTGTACATTAGAATGTGCCGGTTCAGATCAATGGGGAAATATCACTGCAGGAATAGACTTAATCAGAAAAAAAACAGGACATGAAGTATACGGTTTTACCATGCCACTAGTTACTGATAAAAATGGCAAAAAATTTGGTAAAACTGAAGGTAATGCTTTATGGCTTGATAAAAATAAAACATCAAGTTATGAAATATATCAGTATTTATTAAATAGTGATGATAGTAAAGTAATAGATTATTTAAAAATATTTACATTTTTAACCAAAGAAGAAATAGAAGCAATAGAAAAAGAGCAAAACAAATGCCCAGAAAAAAGAATTGCTCAAAAAACATTAGCCAAAGAAGTAGTTACTTTCCTTCATGGATCAACCCAAGCTGAAAAAGCTAAAGAAATGAGTGAAGCCTTATTTAGTGGACATGTTAAAAATTTAAACAAAAAAGAAATTGAAGATGTTTTTAAAGGCGTACCAACCTTTGAAACGGAAGATAATATCAACATAATTGATATGTTGGTAAATAATAAAATTACCTCAAGTAAAAGAGAAGCTCGAGAATTTATAAATGCAGGAAGTATTACTCTTAATGAAGAAAAAATCACTGATGAAAATTATATAGTTACTAAAGATATTGCCATTGATAAGGAAATTTTAGTTTTAAGAAGAGGCAAGAAAAAATACTTTATTGGAAAAATAAACTAGGTTTATCAAAAAACCTAGTTTTAATAAAAAAAGAAAACTCAAAAGTTTTCTAGTTTCTGTTGTAGTATTCAATAATTAATGCTTCATCAATATCAGCATTTAATTCACTACGTTCTGGCATTCTAACATAAGTACCTTCCATTTTCTTATCATCATAAGAAATGTATTCAACTCTATTGTGTAATGCTTCTAAAGATGATTTAACAATAGCCATTTCTTTATCATTTTCCATTAAGCTAATTACATCACCAGGTTTAACTTGATAAGATGGAATATCAACTCTTTTACCATTAACAGTAATATGTCCATGATTAACTAATTGTCTAGCACCTTTTCTAGTAGTAGCAAAACCAATACGATATACTAAATTATCTAAACGGCTTTCCAAAAGTTTTAATAAGTTTTCACCATTAACACCTTTCATTTTAACAGCTTTAATGAAAGCTTTTTTCATTTGCTTTTCACTAATGCCATACATAAATTTTACTTTTTGTTTTTCTTGAAGTTGAACACCATAGTTAGATAATTTTTTTCTGCGGTCTTGTCCGTGCTCACCAGGAGCATAAGGTCTTTTTGCTAGTTCTTTTCCATTTTCTAAAACAGAAAAGCCAAAACGTCTAGATTTTTTGTAAGTTGGTCCAAGATATCTTGCCATACTTTCCTCCCTTCACAAATTTGCGTGAAAGGTTATTTTGCACGCATTATAGGGTGGAATATATTAATACTTATTTTCGCAGCTAAATAAGTAACCCCTTTAGGGAATATCCACATTATAACTATCAAAATAACGCTGCTTTAACACGCTGATAATAATTATATATGCAATTAAAACAAAAGTCAATACCTGTAAAATCGAACTTTGTGATTCGTATTTTTTCAAGAAAAGATTGACGGCAAATTAAAAACCAATAATAATATTTTAATAAAAATCAATAAAAAAGAGAGATATCCAACTGTCGAAAAAAAACTGCTAAATTGATAATAACAATTAATTCACAAAAACTAGACATTTTTTTACAAAATATCACAAAAGTATGGTAAAATTAAACTAGGGTGATATGCATGGATAACATATTAATAATGATATGTGCCTCTTTTGGCATAACATTAATTATAGTCCTTATCATTTTAGGTGTATTAAAAAGTCGAAAAAAGAAAAAATATAAAAAAATATTAGAAGATTTAGATTATCAAAAAAATAGACTTGACACTTCACCAGTTGGACCAGAATTAGCTAAAATTGAAAGCTATACAAATAATGAAAAATTAGAAGTACTTTATAAAAACTGGAAAGAAAGATTAAATGATATCAAAGAAATTCAAATCCCTAAAATTACAGATATGTTAATTGAAGCTGAATATTCATTATCTAAAACAGATTATAAAAGTACCATGTATAAAATAGCCAAGCTAGAGATGGAAATATATAAAGTTAGAGCAACTTCAGCTTTCCTTTTAAATGAAATTAAAGATATTACTAATAGTGAAGAACGAAATAGAGCCAGCATCACTAAATTAAAATCAAAATATCGCGAATTATTTGAAAAATTTGAAGAAACACAAAATGAATATGGTAGTTTTGCCAAAGTAGTTTCAATGCAATTTGAAAATATTGCTAAAAGATTTGAAGATTTTGAAACATTAATGGAAGAAAATGAATACACTGAAGTTCCTAGCATTTTAAAAGTAATAGAAGAATTATTAAAACACATGGAAGTAGTTATTGAAGAACTTCCATCAATAGTTTTAATCGCAGAAGGTATTTTACCAAAGAAAATTGAAGAAATAATGGAAATATATAATAAAATGGTAACAGAAGGTTATCCTTTGGATTATCTAAATGTTGAATATAATGTGGAAGAAGCCAAAAAGAAAATTGCCGACATCTTAGATAGGGCCAAAGTTCTAAACCTAGAAGACAGTTTATTTGATTTAAAAGTTTTAACTGAATACTTTGAAAACTTATTTACAGATTTTGAAAAAGAAAAAGTCATTAAATCAGATTATGAGGATGCCAACAAAACTTTACATACAAAACTAAAGAAAATAAATCTTTTAGTCAAAGATATTTTTGAACAAATAGATGATTTAAAACAAATGTATAGTTTAAATGAAATTGATATCAAAGCATTATATGAAGTAAAAGATGACTTAGAAAAGCTAAATGAAGATTATAATACTTTAATCAGTCATACAAGTAATCATAGTTTTGCTTACTCTAAATTAACTGAAGAAATAGAAACTTTAGTCATTAGATTATCAGAAATAGAAAATAAATTAGATAGTACTTTAAACATCATTGGTAATATGCATGATGATGAAATGCGTGCTCGCCAACAATTAGCCGAAGTAGAAGATTTACTTAAAAACGCTCAAAAACAAATCAGATCTTTTAATTTACCAGTTATTCCCAACCGTTATTATGTTGAATTAAAAGAAGCAAAAGAAGCTATGAAAGAAATAATTAAAGAACTAGATAAAAAACCAATCACCATTGAAACTTTAAACACCAGAGTCGATACAGCACGTGATCTTGCCCTTAAGTTATATGGTAAAACTAAAGAAATGATGAAAACTGCTATGTTTGCTGAAATGGCAATAGTTTATGGTAATAGATATCGTTCATCAGAAAAAGATTTAGATAGAAATCTGACTTATGCTGAAATGTTATTTGCCAAAGGAGAATACAAAAAATCTTTAGAATTAAGCATCAATTCCTTAAATAGAATTGAACCAGGTATTTATGATAAACTATTAAATTTATATGGTGGAAAAGAAAGAATGAGTGAATAAATAAAAGAAAGTTCAAATAGAGCTTTCTTTTTCGTTGAAAAAATATAAATTCATAGTATAATTGTTAAAGAAATGAGGTTTATGTATGCAAGAATTAATTATGATCAAATATGGGGAATTAACAACCAAAAAGGCCAATCGAAAAATTTTTATAAACACTTTAACACAAAATGTAAAAACAATCTTGGAAAATGAAAATGTCGAGATAACTAAAGATCAAGTAAGAATGTTTATCAAATGTGATAACGCCAAACAAATTGCTTTTAAATTACAAAAAGTATTTGGAATACTAAGTATAGTAATTGCCTATAAGGTAAATAATACTATAAAAGATGTTTTAGATAAATCTTTAGAAATTATGGATAAAAATCAAAAAACATTTAAAGTAGTAACAAAACGTTCAGATAAAAATTATCCTATACATTCTATGGATTACAGCAAGCAATTAGGTGGACTTATTTTAAAAAATTCTAAATTTAAAGTAGACGTCCATAACCCAGATATTATCTTAACCGTTGAAATCAGAACCGAAGGTACATTTATCTATACTGATGAGTTAAAAGGAGCAGGTGGATATCCTGTAGGTGTCGCAGGCAAAGGACTATTGATGCTATCGGGTGGAATAGATAGTCCAGTAGCTGGTTATTTGACTTTAAAAAGAGGTGTTGATGTTGAATGTCTTTACTTTGAATCACCACCACACACTAGCTTAGAAGCAAAAAACAAAGTAATAAAACTTGCTAGTATCATAAATGAGTATTCTGGTAAAATAAAAGTTCATGTTGTACCATTTACCTTAATTCAAGAAGCCATTTTTAAAAATTGCCCCGACACTTATATGATAACCATTATGCGAAGAATGATGTATCGAATTGCTGAACTTTATGCGGGAAAAATTGGAGCAAAAATATTAATAAATGGTGAAAGTATTGGACAGGTTGCTTCACAAACATTAGATAGTATGGTTTGTATAAATAATGTAACTAATATGCCAGTCATCAGACCAGTCGCTTGTTTTGATAAATTGGAAATAATTGATATTGCTAAAAAAATAGGCACATATGATACAAGCATATTACCATATGAAGATTGCTGTACAATATTTGTTCCAAAACATCCAGTAATCAAACCAACACTAGAAAAATGTATAAAATATGAAAACAATTTTGATTATCACACTTTAATAAACCAAGCTGTTAATAATATTGAAACAATTACTAATTTTAAAGAAGATGAATTTGAAGAACTTCTTTAACAAAATTTACCAATAAAAAAAACGCATTAAATCACCAAATATACACAATATATAAGTGTACAGGAGGTGAAAATGTATGACTAACAATAGTAATCGTTTAGTAGTTCCTGGCGCTAAACAAGCAATTGAACAAATGAAATATGAAATTGCTAACGAATTAGGCGTTAAAATGGGACCAGATGCTACTAGTAGAGCTAACGGTTCAGTAGGTGGAGAAATTACTAAAAGACTTGTACAAATGGGTCAACAACAAATTTCAGGTTCTAATTATACAAAATAGTTAAACCAAAAGTTCATAGAGACAGTTAATTTACACTGTCTTTTTTCATTTGTATCATAGGAAAGTCATACTTTTTTGGTAAAATTTGCAAAAACCCATTTACAAGAACATATGTATGTGATATATTGAATACATCAAAGATAGAAGGTGAAGACATGAAAATATTAAAAGGTTATGTATTTAGAATGTATCCTAATGAAAAACAAAAAGAATTAATTAATCAAACTATAGGGTGTTCAAGATTTGTATATAATTATTTTTTAGATGATAAAATAAAAGAATATAAGAAAAAAGGTAAAAGTAAAAGTGCCTTTGATCAAATTAAATTAATCCCTCTACTATCTAAAGATAAAGAGTGGTTAAAAGAAGTAGATAGTTGTGCTTTAAGAACAAGCTTATTTAACCTAGAAGATGCTTTTAAAAGATTCTATAAAGGTAGTGGATATCCTAGATTTAAATCAAAAGGAGTACATGAAAGTTATAAAACAAATAATATTAAAAATAGTTATAAAGGAAAAGAATATAATTCTATTAAGCTAGATTTAAAAAATAAAACTATAATACTTCCTAAATTAAAAGAAATAAAGATAAGAGGATATAGAAATAAAAAAGTAATAATAGGTGATATAAAAAGTGCCGTTATTAAAAAAGAAGCTGGCAGATATTATGTAAGTGTATTAATAGAAGAAGAATTAATAAAACCAACAATTATACCAACAAGTATAATAGGAATAGATTTAGGGATAAAAGATTTAATAGTAACAAGTCATAATGAGAAAATAGAAAATAAAATTAAAATCAATGCAAAAAGATTAATAGGACTTCAAAGAGGACTATCAAGATGTAAGTCTGGAAGTAAGAATAGATATAAGATGAAACTAAAAATACAAAGAATGTATCAAAAGATAAGAAATGCTAGAAAACATATGATACATAATATAACCAATAAACTAATAAAAGAAAATGACATTATAGTAACCGAAAATTTAGATGTAAAAAGTATGCAGAAGAATCACTATATAGCAAAAGGCTTAAATGAAAATCCCATATCAGAGATAATAAGAGTACTTAAATATAAAGCTGTTTGGAATAATAAAAGGATAATACAAATAGATAGATATTATCCAAGTAGTCAGATATGTAATATTTGTAATTATCAAAATAAGAAAGTAAAAGATTTAAGTATAAGAAAGTGGGAATGTCCTATATGCCATACTAATCATGAAAGAGATTATAATGCAGCAGTTAATATAATGTTTAAAGGTTTAGAAAAATACATGTTATATTTAAAACAATATATCTAATCATAAATTTTGACAAACAAATATAAAGTAGGGTGGCGACTATCCGATACTGGTCTATGGAGGAGCCAAAGGTTCCTATGAAGTAGAAATAGCTTACCGTGAGGTAAGCTGATGTCAAAATTTATTTTGGCATTTTGTTCTTTTGTCAATTTTATGAATGAAATTTTCCAGCAGAAAAAGGAATATGTTTATATTTTGCCGTATCTTCTTTATAAGAGGTGAAATATGGAAATATTAAATGTGAGTAATTTAAGTAAGAAGTATGGTGATGGTCCAAATGAATTTTGGGCTTTAGATGATGTGTCTTTTAGAGTTCAAAAAGGGGAGTTTGTCGCTATTGTTGGTAAAAGTGGAAGTGGCAAGAGTACTTTATTACATTTATTGGGTGGTTTAGATAATCCTACTAGTGGTAATGTAATTATTAATAATCAAAATATTTATAAAATGAATGATAAAAATTTAACTATTTTTAGGAGAAAGTATATTGGAATTATATATCAATTTTATAATTTGGTGCCTGCTTTGACGGTTAAAGAAAATATTTTGTTGCCAGCTTTATTTGATGGAAGAAATATAAGTAATAAAAAATTAAATGATTTGATTAAAAATTTAGGCTTAATTAATAAAATTCATTTATTTCCTAATGATTTGTCAGGTGGCCAGCAACAAAGAACAGCGATAGGTAGAGCTTTGATAAATCGGCCTAAGTTACTTTTAGCTGACGAACCGACTGGTAATTTAGATTCACGTAATAGTCGTTCAATTATGAAATTATTAGAATTTTATAATCGTAAATATAAACAAACTATTATTATAGTTACTCATGATATGAGTTTAGCTAAAAGAGCTAGCCGAATAATTACAATGGCTGATGGTAAAATTATAAAGGATAAGAAAAATGATAGGATTAAGTCTTAGATATATAAAACACAATAAGAAACAGACTTTCACAATCGTTTTTGGAACTGTATTGGCTTCTATTTTAATGCTTAGTGTGGGAATTTTATTTTCTTCTTTTAGAGCATATTTGATAGAAAAGGTTTTGGAAGAAAATAATTATCATGTTAGAATTAAAGGAGATTTAGATGGGGTAAAGGGTGATTTTTCTTTAAATTATCAAGATGGAGAATATTTGATTAAATTTGAAGATATTAAACAAACTTATAATAAAGTTACTGAGATATGTAAAAAAGTGCAATGTGATAAGATTGTTTATAATGTGAGATTATTATCTTTATATGGAATTGGAAATAATAATTATTTGGATTTATTTAAAAAGATTATTTTTGTAATAGTGTTTATTTTGGGTGTTTCAGTTTTTTTTATTATATATAATTCTTTTCAAATTGGTATAACTAAAAAAAGAAGAGATATTGCCTTATTTAAAATGATTGGTGCAAGTAATGCTTGTTTATATAAAATATTTTTTGTAGAAGGGTTATTTTGTTTTTTAGTTGGCATTTGTTTAGGATTTGGATTGAGTTTGTTTATTGATATAGGAATTATCAATTTGATGAACGAAATTTTATCTGAGGTTTTAGGTGGAAGAATAAAATTATATATTTATATTCCATTTTTAATGATTCCTTTAATTTTTATTTTAATAATTGTGTTTTTATCAGTATTTATACCACTTTTTAGGGTAATGAAATATAAAGCAATGGATCTTTTTAAAGAAAGTAAGTTAGACAAACATTTTTCTTTGCATTTGAAAAATTTTACTTTAAATTATGCTTATATAAATTATAAGAGAAATCAAAAGAAATATAGAAGTTTAATCGTTTGTGTTTTTATTTTAACGCTTCTTTTTAATAGCTTTGTAAATTTACAAAATTATACTTTGAAGATTCTTAATGATTATATTAGAATTCCTAAATATGATTTAAAATTAGTGAGTTCTGAAAGCGATTATAATAAATTAAAAACTTTTGTTTTAAAGTTAGGTTCTCAAAAGAAAACTATGTATCAAAGTTGTATTCAGGAGTTAAATTATGATTTGAAAGATATTAATTATGTTATGGTTACTGATTTAGGTGGGAATGAAGTTATTAATTTGGTGGATGAGATTGATTTAAGTTCTGATAAGGCTATTAAGAAAAAATATGAAATTTTTCAAAGTTTAGATTATCTTAATTTAAACGGAATTAATTTGAAAGTTAAGCTTACACAAAATATTCCTTTTGGATTTGAAAATGAACTTATAACTGGAAGAATAATTTTAAATTTAAATAGAAATGACTTTGAAAAAGTTTGTCCTATATCTTCTAGTAATGTGTTGATTAAAACAGATAGAAACGATTTAGATAAGATTGTTAAAAATTATGCTTCTAAGAATCAATTTGATGTTAGTTATATTAATGTTAAAAAAGCTAGTGAGATTATGAATAATTTTGTTTTACTTATAAAATTTTTTACTTTTTTCTGTGTTTTGTTAATTAGTTTAATTGCTGTTTTTGCATTTTTTAATATAGTATCTGCAAATATTCAATTTAGAAAAAAAGAGTTTGCAACGTTAAAAAGTTTAGGACTTATTAATTTAAAAATAAGTTTATGTTTGCTTTTTGAAAGTTTAATTGTCAGTTTTAAGGGAGTGATTTATTCTTTTCCATTTATTTTGATAATTAGTAATAGTTTATATAAAAATCTTGGAAGTTATTTTGATATTAGTTTAGGTATTTTTGATTATCCGTTATTTTTATTTAGCTTTATTATGTGTTTTTCACTTATTTTTATATGTATGATTTTTAGTCATTTAAATTTATATCATAGATCTTTAATTTGGAATATTAAGAATGAAAATTTAGTTTAGATTTGACATTTTGAATATTTAACTAGCTTGCAGTAACATATAATATTGATATATAATATTTTAAAGGGTGTGATATGATGCGAGTGATTATAAGTGCGGGAGGAACAGGTGGCCATATTTATCCGGCTTTAGCCATTATTAACAAAATTAAGGAAAAAGAACCTGATAGTGAGTTTTTATATATTGGTACACATAATAGGATGGAAAAAGATATTGTTCCTTCTAAAGGTATTCCTTTTAAATCTATTGAAATGTATGGTTTTAGTAAGAAAATATTTAAAAATTTTAAAACTGTAAAGTGTTTATTTAAAGCTTTTAAGGAATGTAAAAAAATAATTAGAGATTTTAATCCTGATGTTGTTATTGGGGTTGGTGGATATGTTACGGTACCAGTAATTGTAAGTGCGAGTAAATTAGGATATAAAACTTTTTTACATGAACAAAACGCTTTGCCAGGTAAATCAAATAAATATTTGAGTAAGTATTCTGATTTGGTTGGGGTTTCTTTTGAATCTTCTTTGAATAAATTTCCAAAGGGTAAAGCTGTTTTTACTGGTAATCCATGTAGTGAAGATGCGTTAAAATCACCAATAGTTTTAAAATCTACTTTGGGTCTTTCTGCCAATAAAAAAATGGTTTTAATTGTTATGGGATCACTAGGTGCCGGAAGAGTGAGTAAATATTTAGAGAGTGAGCTTAATAATTTTAAAGATAAAGATTACGAAGTTTTGTTTGTAACTGGTAAGAGTTCATATGATGAAGTTATGAAATATCATTATCCTGATAATGTAAAGATAATACCTTTTTATGAGGGGTTAACTTCAGTGATGAAAAAGACAGATGTAATGGTTTCTAGGGCTGGTGCTTCTACTTTAAGTGAAATTATTGCTTTAGAAGTTCCTAGTATTTTAATTCCTTCTCCTTATGTAGCAAACAATCATCAATATTTAAATGCTTTGGATTTGGTTAATAAAAATTCGGCTTTGATGATAGAAGAAAAGGATTTGACTCAAGGTGTTTTATCTAAAGCAGTTGACGAATTAATTAATGATGAGATTAAGATTAAAGAATTTAAGAAAAATTTGAGAAGTATGCAGGTAAAAGATAGTGCGAATATTATATATGAAAATTTAAAGAAAGTAGTTTTAAACAATGAGAATAATAAATAAAGCTAAAATCAGTGAATATACGAGTTATAAATTAGATGGGGAGATAAAAAAACTTTATATTCCTGAAGATATTTTAGAGTTAAAAAAATTACTTGATTATTTAAAAGATAATAATATTAGATATAAAATTTTAGGAAATGGTTCTAATTTGATTATTAGTCATAAATATGATGGAGTTTTGATTAAACTTTCAAAATTTGATAAACTTATTATTAAAGATAAATGTGTGAAAGTTATGGCTGGATATAATTTATCTAAATTATCTTTAGAATGTGCGAAGAGAAATCTTTGTGGCTTAGAGTTTGCTTATGGTATTCCTGCAACTGTTGGTGGGGCAGTTTATCAAAATGCTGGTGCCTATGGCTTTAATATAAGCATGATTATTAAAGAAGCAATAGTGTTAGATGGTAATAATATTAGAACCTTATCCAAAGATGAGATGAAATTTGGTTATCGTGATAGTATTTTTAAACATAGTGATTTAATTTGTTTGGAAGCTATATTTGAACTTGAATATGGCGATAACGTTATGGGTAAAATGAAAGAGTATATGGATGAAAGAAAACTGAAGCAACCTTTAGAGTATCCAAATGCAGGGTCTGTTTTTGTCAATCCTAAAGGTTATAGTGCAGGAAAATTAATTGAAAACTCAGGATTAAAAGGTTTCAAGGTAAATGATGTGATGGTTTCTTATAAACATGCTAACTTTATTGTTAATACGGGAAGAGCTAAAGCAGAGGATGTTATTCAATTAATAAAAATTATTCAAAATAAAGTGAAAGATGATACGGGTATTTTGTTAGATTGTGAGCAAGAATATTTAGAATAAAAGGTGGTTTAATGGCACGAAAAAAGGTTAAAAAAAGAAAATTAAAGGTTAAAAATGTTTTAATAGTATTTTTGTTTGTAGTATTTTTATTACTTGGTTTGGCTTTTTTAACTGATATTAAAATAAATAATATTGTTGTTAAAGGGAATCTATTTTACAGTGATTGGGAGATAATCGAAAAGGCTCAGTTGGATGATTATCCTAGTAGTTTGAAAACACTTTCTTCTAGTATTGAAAATAGGTTAGAAGAGGATGATTATATTAAAAAAGTTCAAGTTAGTAGACCTAGTTTAACTAAAATTATAATTAAAGTTGAAGAAAACTTGCCTTTATTTTATTATTTGCCAGCAGATAAAACTATTTTATCTGATAGAACAGAAGTTACGGATGATTTTCCGGTACCAACAGTAATTAATTATATTCCGGATAAAGTTTATGCTGAATTTTTGGAAGCTATTTCTTCTGTGAATTATGATATTGTTAAGAGAATATCTGAAATTAAATATGATCCAAATGAGGTGGATGAAGGTAGATTTTTCTTAACTATGAATGATGGGAACCGGGTTTATTTAACTTTAAATGAATTTACGAAGATAGATGATTATTTGAATATTATTAAGGAATTTGATAATAAAAAAGGAATTTTATATTTAGATTCTGGTGAGTATTTTGTGGTGAACGAGTAAAATACTCTTTTTTTGGTTAAAAAAATTTAATTTGGGTTTACATTTTCTTTTCAATAAGGTAAAATTATAGTATAATTAATGATAGACCATAGGAGGATGATGTTATGGAACGTGTTTATGCAAGTATTGATCTTGGTTCAGATTCCATCAAACTTACTGTTTGTGAACTTTATCAAAATCATTTAAATTTACTTGCAGCAACGTCTACACCTTCTAGAGGTATAAAAAAGGGATTAATTGTAGATCCAGAACTAGCTAAAAAGTCAATTTTATTTGCTTTTAAAAGCGTAGAGGATATGCTTGGAATACGGATTAGAAAGGTGATTGCTAATATTCCAAATCATCAAGCTGAATATAAACTTATAAAAGGTGAATGTAATATTTTAGGAGATTTAATTAGTTCTAAAGATATGATTGACTCTTATAAAGCTGGGATTCGGAGTAATTTGTTACCTAATGAGGAATTTGTAACTGTAGTACCTATTGATTTTAAAATTAATGGTAAAATGGTTATGAAAGATCCGAAAGGTTTTCCTGGTAAAAAGTTAATGGGAAGGGCTATGATGGTAACGACCCCTAAAAAAAATGTATATTCTGTGGTTAGTGTTTTAGAAAGTTTAGGAGTAGAGATAGTTGATATTTCAGTAAGTAGTATTGGTGATATTAACTGTTTTAGAAATGAAGAGGTTGATACTAGTATAAGTGCTTTAATAAATATTGGAGCAGATATTACTTCAGTTTCTTTATATAATAAAGGTATTCCGGTTATTACTAAAATTATTGGAGCAGGTAGTAAAGACATTGATAGGGATTTAGCTTATATGTATAAAATAAGTATGGAAGAAGCACGAAAGATTAAAGAAAAATTTGCTTTGGCTCATAAAAGAAATGCAGATAAGTTTGATGTTTATGAAACATTAAATGAAGATGGTGTGAATATTAAAATTAATCAACAGTCAGCTTCAGAAGTGGTTATGTCTAGAATTAATGAAATTTTGACTTTAGCAAAAAATGAATTAAATGACTTAACAAATAAGCCAATTCAGTATATAATAGTAACTGGTGGTGCGAGCAATATATTAGATTTTGAATATTGTCTGCATGATGTATTACCTAGTGCTATTAAAGGGGCAATTAAATTGGTTGGAGTTAGAAATAATAAATATAGTACTGCGATAGGGAATATTATTTATTTTCTAAATACATTGAAATTAAAAGGAATGAATTATTCTATGCTCAGTGAAGATGATATGGAAGAACTTTCTTCACCTAGAGAGAATACAAACGACGATACAATGCTAGGGAAAGTATTTGGTTACTTTTTTGGCGAATAGGAGGAAATTAATATGATGGGAATTGAAATGGATCAATTAGCAAAAATAAAAGTAATAGGTGTCGGGGGCGGCGGCTGTAATGCGGTTAATAGAATGATTGAGTCAGTAGAAGGTGTAGAATTTATTGTAGCCAATACAGATTCACAAGTTTTAAATAATTCTTTAGCTGAAAAGAAAATTCAGATCGGAGCTGAACTTACACATGGTTTAGGTGCAGGAGCTAATCCTCAAATAGGTAAAGAGGCAGCTTTAGAATCTAAAACTGAGTTAGAAGAAGCTTTAAAAGGAGCGGATATGGTATTTATCACTTGTGGAATGGGTGGTGGAACTGGAACTGGGGCAGCTCCGGTTATTGCTGATATTGCTCAAAATTCAGGAGCTTTAACAATTGGTATTGTTACTAAACCATTTTCTTTTGAAGGTAAAAAAAGAATGACTCAGGCTTTAGATGGTATAGAGGAATTAAAGAAACATGTCGATACTTTAATTGTGGTACCTAATGATAGATTAAGAGAAATTATTGATAAATCAACGCCACTTTTAGACTCATTTAAAGAAGTTGATAATGTACTTAGAAGAGGTGTTCAATCTATTTCTGATTTGATTGCTTGTCCAGGTTTAATTAATTTGGATTTTGCTGATGTTAAAACAGTTATGGAAAAGCGTGGTAGTGCATTAATTGGAATAGGTGCTGGTGTTGGCGAGGATAGAGCTATTGAAGCGGCTAATCAAGCTGTACTTAGTCCACTTTTAGAAACTAGTATTGATGGGGCTACGGATGCAATTATAAATGTTACAGGTGGTCCAAATTTAACTTTATTTGAAGTAGAAGAGGCTGTTGAAGCTATTAGAAAATCGGCTAATACAGATATTAATACAATATTTGGTGCAGTTATTAATGAAAATTTTACTGATGAATTAATCGTAACAGTTATCGCAACTGGTTTTGATCAGAATAAAGAAAAAGAAGAAGAGGAGATTCCAATTCCTGGTTTAGATGATGAAGATACAGTTATTCCTGCATTTTTAAGAAAAAGAGGAAATTATTAAGGCTTTCGTTTCGAAAGCTTTTTATTTTCGAAAAGCAAGTGATTTATCAAAAATATTACTTTTTTTGATAAAGTGGTATTGGTGATAAATAATATGAGAAGAATAACAAGAAAAGTAAGAAGAAAGAGAAAGCAAATTATCGTTATAAGTTCTATATGTTTACTTTTATGTTTGTGTGTAGGTTATGCGGCGTTTGGGACACAACTTAGTATAAGAGCAAAAGGAAATATTAAGGAAAAACCGCATTGTATGCTTGGCGATATTAAGGTTAATACAGTTACTGAAGGTGATGGATTATATGAAGATATTTATGAGGAAGGCAAATGCACTTATAAAGGGGCAAATCCAAATAACTATATAATGTTTAATGAAGAGTTATGGAGAATAATAGCTAAAGAAACAGATGGGACATATAAAATTATAAAAGATGAAATATCAAATAATAAAATAGCTTGGGATACATCAAATTCTAATATATGGACAAGACCAGCTACTTTAAACACTTATTTAAACGGAGAATATTATAATAGCTTAACAGCTTTAGCTAAGAGTCAAATAATTTCGCATAGTTGGAATATAGGACCGGTTGCAAGTTTTAATAATAATTTGGTTGGTCAAATAGAACTTGAACAAAGTGAAAAATGGAATGGAAATGTTGGAGGATTAGCAGTCAGTGAATATATAAGAGCAAATACAAACAAAGAAGAATGTGGTACACTATATTTAATTAACAATAATGCTTCTATTTGTAATAATACAAATTGGCTAATTGGGAAAACATACTGGTTTATTTCTTATATCGCTGTAGATCATTTTGTATGGTTTTTAGATGGAGGGTCGCATTCAGGAATTGCAGGTGCTAGTTCTACCTATCCCTTTAGACCAGTAGTTTTTTTGAAAACTGATATTACTTTGAGTGGAAAGGGAACAGAACAGAATCCATATGTGATAATTAATTAAGACCTTATTTAATAAGGGTCTTTTATTATATTCGGATTGTTTAAAGGAAAAGTTATAAAAATATTGTATATTAATATAGAAACGACTTATGATGACAAAATAATAATGTTGTTTATTATATAGTATTTTTAGGTGATGTTATGAAAAAGTATTTTTTTCCGGTTTCGGTATCTTTAATTTTAGGGATAGGTATGGCTTATTTTATTATTAAACAATATGAAGAAATGCCAGCTTTAGCAGTTTCTAGTGATGCAGAAACTTTATATTATATTCAAAGGGGTGTTTATTCTGATTTAGATAATATGAAAAATAACATGAAAGAGTTTAGCCATTATATCTACAATGTAGAAGATAATCAGTATTATGCTTATATTGGGGTTACAACAAATAAAGATAATGCGGTTAAAATACAAAATTATTATAAGTCTATTGGATATGAGACGTTTTTAAAAGATAAGATTACGGACAATGAAGATTTTATAAATGTACTTAGACAATATGATGAATTGTTGGCAAAAACAAATGATAACGAGTCTATTAAAACAATATGCAATCAAGTTTTAGCTAAGTATGAGGAGTTGGTTCAATGAACATTAAAATGAAAGATGTGCCAAAATGTGAAAGGCCGAGAGAACGACTTATCAATGTTGGGGTTGAGAATTTAAGTGATGAAGAGTTGTTAGCTATTATTTTAAAAACTGGTTCTAAGGAAATGTCAGTAAAGAGTTTGGCTTCATATATTTTAAGTAATATTAATGGAATAGAAAATTTAAAAAATATTAATTATCATAAAGTGATGGATATTAGAGGTATAGGTAAGGCTAAAGCTTGTACGTTGGTTGCTTTAGGAGAGATTAGTAAAAGAGCTACTAGAAAGATTGTTTCTTTGGCTGGTATTAAATTAAATACTCCAGATAAGGTTTTTGAGTTTTATAAGACTAAAGTCGATAGATTTCAAGAACAGTTTTATACTATTTATTTAGATGCTAATAAAAAGGTTATTGAAGAAAAACTTTTATTTTTAGGGACAGTGAATTATAGTTTAGTGCATCCTAGAGATATTTTTAAAGAGGCTTATTTACTTAATGCGACAGGAATTATTTGTGTTCATAATCACCCTAGTGGAGATGTTAGCCCTAGTAAAGAGGATATTAGTTTGACAAATAGATTACGAGAAGTTGGAAAGTTGATGGGAATATTGGTTATAGATCATATTATTATTGGTGAAGAAATGTATTATAGTTTTTTAGAAAATGGAAAAATTTAGTTGGCATTATTTTCAAAATGTATTATAATTTTAATGGGTGATGGCTATGTATAATAAAAGACGATTTGAT
>CALVID010000014.1 GCA_944329355.1 uncultured Bacilli bacterium | reverse complement strand
TAGTTACTGAAGAATGGAGTATGTCTTCCACCTTCTTCTTTACTAAGTACATAAACTTGAGCTTTGAACTTAGTATGTGGAGTAACTGATCCAGGTTTAGCAATAACTTGTCCTCTTTCAACTTCATCACGTGAAACACCACGAAGTAATAAACCAGTATTGTCTCCTGCTTCTGTAAAGTCTAATTGTTTTCTAAACATTTCGATACCAGTAACAACTGTTTTCTTAGTAGGTTTAAGACCAACAATTTCAACTTCTTCATTTAATTTTAATTCACCACGTTCAACACGTCCAGTAACAACTGTACCACGTCCTGTAATAGTGAATACGTCTTCAATTGGCATTAAGAATGGTTTGTCATTATCACGTGTTGGAGTTTCAATCCATGAATCAACAGCTTCCATTAATTCACCAATTTTAGCTTCGTAATTAGCGTCTCCTTCTAAAGCTTTTAAAGCAGAACCTCTGATAATTGGAGTATTGTCGCCATCATAACCATATTCAGTTAATAGCTCTCTTACTTCCATTTCAACTAAATCTAGTAATTCTTCGTCATCTACCATATCGCATTTGTTTAAGAATACAACCATACGAGGTACTCCAACTTGACGAGATAATAAGATGTGTTCACGAGTTTGTGCCATAGGTCCATCTGTAGCAGCAATAACTAAGATAGCACCATCCATTTGAGCAGCACCAGTGATCATGTTTTTAACATAGTCAGCGTGGCCTGGGCAGTCAACGTGAGCATAGTGTCTATTAGCTGTCTCATATTCGATATGAGCAGTATTAATAGTAATACCTCTTTCTCTTTCTTCTGGAGCTTTATCGATATCAGCATAAGCTTCGAATTTAGCCCATTTTGGATTTTGATCTGATAAATATTTTGTAATAGCCGCAGTTAATGTTGTTTTACCATGGTCAACGTGTCCAATAGTACCAATATTAACATGTGGTTTTGAACGGTCAAATTTTTCTTTTGCCATTTTAATTTCCTCCTTTTTCTTTTTTCATTAAACATTTTAGCATGACTAAATTAAAATTTCAACTGTTTTAATTTAGTTTCCACCATTTTTTTTGATAATATCTTCAGCAATATTTTTAGGTACTTCTTCATAGTGATCAAACTTCATTGAGAAGTTACCTCTACCTTGTGTATTAGAACGTAAACTTGTTACATAACCAAACATTTCTGAAAGTGGTACCATAGCATCAATACTTAATGCATTGCCACGAGATCTTTGTCCCATTGGTCTACCACGTCTAGCTGTAATATCTCCCATAACAGTTCCTAAAAATTCATCTGGAACAGTTACTTCAACACTCATAATTGGTTCTAAAATAACAGGATTACATTTCTTTTTAGCTTCTTTTAAAGCTAGTGATGCCGCAACTTTGAAAGCCATTTCTGATGAGTCAACATCATGATATGAACCATCATGTAAAGTAGCTTTTACATCAATTACTGGGAAACCTGCTAAAATACCAGATTCCATAGCTTCTTGAAGTCCTTTATCAACTACTGGAATATATTCTCTTGGAACAACTCCACCAACAATAGCGTCGACAAATTCATATCCTTTACCAGGATTTGGTTCAAATTCAACCCAAACATGTCCATATTGTCCACGTCCACCTGATTGTTTGATATATTTTCCTTCACAATCACCTTTTTGCTTAATAGTTTCTCTATAAGCAACTTGTGGGTTACCAACATTAGCTTCAACGCCAAATTCTCTTTTCATTCTGTCAATTATAATATCTAGGTGTAACTCACCAACACCGGCTATAATTGTTTGACCAGTTTCATGATCAGTAGTAGCTCTAAACGTTGGATCTTCTTCAGATAATTTTTGTAAAGCTAAAGCCATTTTATCTTGGTCATCTTTAGATTTTGGTTCAACAGCAAGTTCAATAACTGGTTCAGGAAATTCCATAGGAGCTAAAATACAAGCATGTTTTTCATCACATAAAGTATCCCCAGTAGTTGTATTCTTAAGTCCGACAACGGCTGCAATATCACCAGTATAAATGTCAGTGATTTCTTGTCTATGATTAGCATGCATCTGTAAGATACGTCCTACTCTTTCCTTCTTATCTTTATTTGAATTTAATACATATGAACCATTAGATAAATGACCAGAATATACTCTAACGAAAGTTAAACGTCCAACAAATGGATCAGTCATAACTTTGAATGCTAAAGCTGAAAATGGTTCTTTATCACTTGGATGTCTTTTGATTTCATTACCATTCATATCTACACCTTCAATAGCTTCAACATCTGTAGGTGCTGGTAAGTAATCAACTACAGCATCAAGTAATAATTTGATACCTTTATTTCCAAGTGCTGTTCCGCACATAACTGGGAAGAATTTAACAGCCAAAGTTCCTTTTCTAATAGCTGCTTTAATTTCATCTACTGAAACCTCTTCACCTTCTAAATATTTATTCATTAAATCATCATCAAATTCAGCAACCGCTTCGATTAAGTCATTACGTTTTTCCTCAACTAAATCTACCATATCGGCTGGAATATCGATAATTTCTGGATTTTCTTCTGGTTTACCATCATATTTATAAGCAGTTCTAGTAACTAAATCAATTACACCATTGAAATCACTTTCAGCTCCAATAGGCCATTCAATTGGTTTAGCATTAACACCTAAACGCTCATCAATACTTTTTAAACTAAATTCAAAATCTGCTCCCATTTTATCCATTTTGTTGGCAAAAATCATTCTAGGAACATTATATTCAGTTGCTTGTCTCCAAACTGTTTCGGTTTGTGGTTCAACACCTGCTTGGGCGTCAATTAAAGCAACTGCACCATCTAGTACACGTAAACTTCTTTGAACTTCAACAGTAAAGTCAACGTGCCCTGGAGTGTCGATAATATTTAATCTATAGCCATTCCAATATGCCGTTGTTGCAGCTGATGTAATAGTAATACCACGTTCTTGTTCCTGTTCCATCCAGTCCATTTGTGATTCACCATCATGAGTTTCTCCAATTTTATGAATCTTATGTGTATGGAACAAAATTCTTTCAGTACATGTAGTTTTACCTGCATCAATGTGGGCCATGATTCCAATATTACGAGTTTTTTCTAAACTATATTCACGAGCCATATTTTATTTCCTTTCTTATTACCATCTATAATGAGCAAATGCTTTATTAGCTTCTGCCATTCTATGAGTTTCCTCACGTTTTTTAACCGCAGCTCCTACACCGTTAGAAGCGTCGATTATTTCATTAGCTAAATTTTCAGCCATAGAATGTCCGCCTCTTAATCTAGCATAATTAACAAGCCATCTAAGTCCCAAAGCTTGAGCTCTATCAGGACGTACTTCGATAGGTACTGGATAATTTGCTCCACCTACACGTCTTGTTTTAACTTCTAAAGCTGGTTTGATATTTTCTAAAGCTTTATTGAATACTTCTACTGGATCAGTATCAGTTTTTTCTTTGACCATATCAAACGCATCATAAAGAATTGTTTGTGCAGTTCCTTTTTTACCATCTAACATAATTTGATTAATTAACTTAGTAACAACTTTAGATTTGTAAATTGGATCTGGTAAAACATCTCTTTTTTCAGCTCTTCTTTTACGCATAAATAATCCTCCTTCCAATTTATATTAAAATATTTTTATTTACTTTTTGGTTTTTTAGCACCGTATTTAGAACGGCCTTGTCTTCTTGCATCAACTCCAGCAGTATCCATAGTACCACGAATAATGTGATAACGAACACCGATTAAGTCTTTAACTCTTCCGCCACGTACAAGTACAACACTGTGTTCTTGTAAGTTATGTCCTTCTCCTGGAATATAAGTATCTACTTCTCTTCCGTTTGAAAGTCTAACACGAGCATATTTTCTTAAAGCTGAGTTTGGTTTCTTTGGTGTTTTAGTTCCAACACGAGTACATACACCACGTTTTTGTGGAGAATTACTTACTGTCTCTTTCTTGTCTTTACTACTATATCCAATGTTTAAAACAGGTGATTTACTTTTTTTAGTTTTAGAACCTCTTCTTTTTCTAACAAGTTGATTAATAGTTGGCATAATTCAACCTCCTTTCATTACACATACCCAGGTGTTTCATTTTTCTTCTTAATTAAAGATTTACTAAAAAGTAAACCTAAAATTAAACGCATAAATAATATATCATTTCATTATATGAATGTCAATAATTTTCTTTCATTTTTTTGGCAAAAACAATCATAATTTATATTAAACATTAATTTTAAATCACATATTTCATAAATAAGAAAAAATATCCTAAAAACATTTCAGAATATTTTTCATTATTTTTCCTTCTCCACTGCATCTATTTTATTAATAGCTTCATTTACTGTATTCATATCAGGTTCCATAACATATAATCTTTGATGTGGATATGTGTAAGTAAATTCACTCTTCCCTGTTCCATTCACGCTAATAGATTCAAAAGTCCAGGTTGGCATTTTATCTAACTGCATATTAACTAAATTATAAATTTTACTTGTTGGCATATTAGTTTGAAAACTAGAGCCAAGTGAATCTAAAATTTCTGTATATTTAGTTATTAAAGTTGTAGAACTTAAAGTTTTATTTAAAATAGCAATTATAACCTTTTGTTGATTCTTCCCGCGCTGACGATCACCATCACTAAATGCTTTACGTTCACGCGAAAACGCTAAAGCTTGTTTACCATTTAAATGATTAATTCCTTTGACAAATCTCTCACCACTAACTGCTCTAAAGCTATAATCACTTTCAACATCAACGCCACCAATCGCATCTACAAGTTTCATTAATGAAGTAAAATTAACCCTCATATAATAGTTAATATCTAAATCTAACAAATCTTCCATCGTACTTACTGACATATCAATTCCATAAACACCAGCATGTGTTAATTTATCGCGATATCCACTAGTTCCGTGTAACTGAACATAAAAATCTCTTGGAACAGTGGTTAATAATATTTTATGAGTATTTGGATTCACTGTTGCAATTATATTAACATCACTTCTAGATACAGATGCAATATTACCATAAATATCATTACCACTTATATAAATATTAAACGCTTCTTTAGTAACATCAGCCTCTTTTACCTTGACATTACTTTCAATTTTAATAGATATAGTATCTAAAACTCTAACACTTTCTTCAAATTTATCAACGCTTTCATCAAGCATATCTTTGTTAACTGCACTAATAAAAATTGAATCAACCTCACCTTTCATAAGTGCATCTGCTTCACTCAAATATGAATCATATGAATTTGTCTTGACAGAAACTTTCTTTTCAAGTTTTTTCAAAGCCTTATCATAAGTATCATCTGACAATTTATATATTCCTAAAGAATGACCTTCTAAATCATCAAGCTTTTGTAATTCACTATCATTTAAAACTAAAATATAATAATTTACAAGTTGATAATCTTTATCTTTGATATTATCTAATAAAGTAAAAGTACTATTTAAATAATAAAGCCCACAACCACAAATTCCAATTATAATTACAAATATAATATTTGATACAATTTTAAGCCAATTTCTAAAATTATTTTTCCAAGCAAATAAGCCAAATAAGGCAGTAATAAATACATACCCTATTAATGATGGTATCAAATACTTACTAGGTAAAATATTCATAGAAATAATAATGCCTAACATAAATAATGTAATCATTAAATATATTATTAAAATAATCCTACTAACAATTGTTGTTTTTTTTAATTTTTTCTTTCTACTTCTTGACATAAAAACCTCCTGTTTTATTACCATAACTTAAATCATTTACTAACGACCAATAGAATGATACTCAAATTTATATTTTTTAACATCCTTTAAATCAAAGCAATTTCTTCCATCATAAATAACTTTCCCATTAAATAAATTTAAATCAAGATTCTTAATTTCTGCCCACTCTGTCATGATAAAAATAATATCACTTTTCTCTATTGCTTTTCTTATATCTGACTCATACTGAATTTTATCACCAAACAGTTTTTCAAAATTATTTAGACCAACTGGATCCCAAACGGTTATATCAGCTCCTTCTTTCAAGAATAACTTAACATTATCAATAGAAGGTGCTTCACGTAAATCATCAGTTCCTGGTTTAAAAGTTGCTCCTAAAACAGTTACATTTCTCTTATAAAACGTATCGGTTTTTCTTTTAGCTTCAAAAAATAACTTTGTCTTTTGAGTAACATTAACATCTATAGCCGCTTTTATGGTTTTTAGTTCATAATCATATTGATTTTTAGCTAAATAATATAATGCTTTAGTATCTTTAGGAAAACAAGAGCCACCATAACCAATCCCAGCATTTAAAAATTTATCTCCTATTCTGCCATCATAACTCATCCCTTTAGTCACATCTTCAATATTAGCCCCAACTAATTCACATAAATTAGCAATATCATTAATATAAGAAATTTTAAGTGCTAAAAAATCGTTTGAAGCATATTTAATCATCTCTGCACTTCGGCGATTAGTAAATAACATAGGTAGATCAAAAGGTTTGTATAATTTTTCCATTATTTCTCTTGCTTCTTCATCTTCCGTTCCAATTACAATACGTGACGCTTTTAAAGTATCATGCACCGCACTTCCTTGTGCTAAAAACTCTGGATTAGATACTACATATATTTTAACACAATTTTTTAAATTATTTTTAATAAATTCTTCCACTTTATCATTTGTTCCAATTGGAACAGTTGATTTTACAACAACAACACAATCATGTTCTATAGAATCAGCAATTTGCTTAGCCACACTACGAACATAAGATAAATTAGCCGAGCCATCTTCTTGTTCCGGAGTTCCAACACCTATCAAAATAACCTCAGCATCATTATATGCGCTTTTATAATCAAGCGTATAAGTCAATCTATCTTTATTCTTATGCATAAGTTCTTCTAAATCCTTTTCATAAATTGGACTTACTCCTTTTCGCATTAATTTTATTTTATTTTCATCTACATCAACACATGTTACGGTATGACCTTTTTCAGCTAAACAAACAGCTGACACTAACCCCACATATCCAGTTCCTGCTACTGCTACTTTCATACACTACCACTTTCTTTCTTTTCTTCATACCATTTAACAAACCTTATAATACCTTCTTCAAAATTTATTTTAGGTTCATATCCAATTAATTTTTTAGCTTTTGATATATCAGCGTATGTCCTATTAACATCCCCAAGTTGCATTGGCAACTTTTTAATCTTAAAATTAACTTTTAAAACTTTACCTATTGTTTCAATCATTTCATTAAGTGAAATAGGATTAGAATTACCAATATTCATAATCTCATATACTTCATTATGTGTTTCAATATAACTAATAGATTTTATTATTCCATCTACTACATCATCAACATATGTATAATCTCTTGACGTAGTTCCATCACCATACATTGGAATTTCTTTACCCTCTAACATCAAACGCACAAATTTATTAATTGCTAAATCAGGTCTTTGTCTTGGACCAAATACCGTAAAAAATCTAAGCATAACAATATTCATTTGATATAACTTATGATAAACATGGGCCATAACTTCGTTAGATTTTTTTGTCGCAGCATAAGGGCTAATTGCATAATCAACCACCATATCTTCTTTAAATGGTACTTCCTTAGAATTACCATAAACACTACTTGAAGAAGCCATAACCAAATTCTTAATATTATATCTTTTAGCTATTTCTAAAACATTTTGAGTACCTATTCCATTTACCTCTTGATATAAAATTGGATTTTCAATAGAAGGCCTTACTCCAGCCATAGCTGCCAAATGAATAATAAGATCTATTTTATTTTCAGAAAATATTGTATTAAGCAAATCATAGTCTCTAATATCTCCTTTATATAATTTAAAATTAGGATTTAATAAATATTCTTTTATATTATCTTCTTTAATTTTAGGATCATAGAAATCACAAAAATTATCAATAACAACAACTTTTAAATTTGCATTTAAAAGCTTCTCAACTAAATTAGAGCCAATAAATCCAGCCCCTCCTGTAACAAAATAAGTTTTCACTCTTCCACCTCATTCCCATATTTTTTGTTCAAATATTTCTTCTTGTCTTCTTTACTTAAATTTTTTGTAAAATCACAGTTATTCTTATGCTTTTCATAATATTCATCTATACTTTCAATAACTTTTGCTGGCACACCTACAGCAACCGAATTAGATGGAATATTTTTAGTAACTATAGCCCCACAGCCAATAACCACATTATCGCCAATAGTAACTCCTGGCATAACTATCACATTCATACCAATATGTACATTATTTCCAATTTTAATTTTTCCAAAATAATCAGCATTTTCTAGTTTTTTCATATTACGTAATACCCACATACCTCCATCATGAGTTATTAATTTAACTCCCTCTGAAATTCTCACGAAATTACCAGTTGAAATTAAATAAGGTTCACTACCAAAAGAAACACTAGAATATATTTCACTATTATTACCTATTTTTACGCCAAGTTTTCTAAGCATCTTAGCTCTAGATTCAAAATTTGCTTTTTTATATAAAAAATGTTTTAAAATACTCATATTAAACTTTCTTTTCCTTTCTAAACATATCTATAATTGTTTTTATCTCTGCTCTATAAAAAACTAAATCAATAAATAAAACTATTAATGTTACTGCTAATAATGTTATAGTGGCTTGAACAAACCAATCAAAATAATTTAGTGGATCTGGGAAAGGAATCATACCAACTATGAACAAGCACAAAGATACTTCTAAAAAAATAACAAAAATATACTTTCCCATAACCCTTAATTTTCTATCTAAAATATGTACAGAAGCAAAATAAATAAATTCAAAAAATCTAATAAACATTGAAATTAATGTACCAATTGCTACACCAATCATTCCATATTTAATTGTGAAAAAAAGTGACAAAATAATATTGACTCCTGCCTCCAGCCAAGCACCAACTCTTGTTTCTTTAAAATACCCTCCTGCCTTTATCAGTTCATTATATGGTTGTCTTATCGTCCAAATAAATTCTGACAATATCAAAAGAAACGCAAAGAAAGGTTTATAGTAATCTGCATCTTTTATTCCGTTCGTATAAACTTTTATAAAAGGCAAACATAATAAGAAAGTTGAAGTAAATATTACAGTAATCAAAGAAAAATAAACCACTTCATAAATCTTTATTTTTTTATTTAAAACTTTTTTATTTCCAATCGCCAACATATTGCCAAAAAAAGCATCAACACCACTTACTAAAGATTTTGTTAAATTTCTAATTCCATTAATAATTAACAAATATATAGAATAAACAGATATCACTGAAGTAGAAGTTAAAAAAGTTAATATAACAACATCTGTATTCCTATGAATAGTTGCTGCTATATGCTGAGATAAGCCCTCCCATTTTTGTTCAATAGGAATTTTTTTATTCCATTTTTTAATATCTATATTATATTTTTTCTTAACATACACACTTTGCATAATTGGCCTTAATACAAATATAAAAGCCGTTGCTAACTTTATTACCTGAATACTAAAATGAAGTTTTATCAATAAAATAACAGCTAATGTATTTAAAATATAAGTAATTATTTGAATATAAGAAATTACATAATTTTTTTGAATTGATTGTAAATATAACTTATATGTCATCCCTAAATAATATTCAAAAAAAGTGCTTACTGAAATAATTATGATTAAAGAAAAAGTAAAAAAGAAATCAAAATCTTCTAAAACAATAAAAGGATATATAAAACACAAAAATACAATATATACTAAAAATATATAAGATAATTTTTTAAAAAAGCTATCACTAGATTTCAATATTCCTAATATCTCATCCCTATTTTTATTCACAATCGGTTTATAAAGTGCAGCTTTTATAACTGGCCCAATCCCAGATTCTAATAAAGTAATATACCCTAAAAATTGAGTAATAGAAACAACTAATCCATTAACATCTGAACCAAAAGCTTGAATAATAAGTTTTTGGACCAAAAAACCACTTAATAATATAATTACTTGTAATACAAAAGTTGTTAAAATATTATATATAACCTTATATTTTCGCATTTTTCACCACCTTTTCAAAAAATTATTTATTTTTTAACAAGCAAAATCTTTTATATATATTTTTATAAAACATATAAATAACAAATATCATTAAAACTATTAAAATAAATTCCGAAGAAACATGAGCAAAATCTGATCGGTGAAAACTATACATTAAAGGACAAACAGCAATATAAAGTAACAATATAAAACAATTTTTATATTTCCACACCTTATCAAATAAAATTATCAAAATCCCTAAAAATAAATAAATTATAAAACCTAAATATCCGAAATTCCAATATGCTTCCATAATTGAGGAAAAAGCTGTACTAGCAATACTAGAAATCTCTGCTTTACTTTGAAAATACTTATCTCTAAACTGATATGTAATCATTTGTGGTTTATCACCAGGATAAAAATAAGAAGGGATAAAATGTGTAATTCCTTGAATATAACTTTTACCATATAAAAATTCATAATCATCTGATATATACAATTTATTAAAATTTCCAAAAGTACAGCCAAATTCATTTATTCCTGGGTTTAAAGAATTAACGACATTTCTTTTGTCAAAAACTTTAAAGACAAACATATCAAAATCTGTAAAAGCTAAACTGACATAATTTCTAATACCATACAATGAAGCAAGACAAAGATAAGCACCTAATAAAACAACAAACATTTTTGCTGTAATTTTTTTTACTGGTTTAATTTGAGAAATAGCTAAAATCATTATTAATAAGCAAGCTAAAAGTGGACCTCTTCTTCCTAAAAAAAGTAACATGATCAAATAAGGAATAGCAAAACATAAACACATAATTATTTTTTTTACTAAAATTTGTTTTTTTTCAAAATAATGTAATATGATATAAACCCCTAAACTAGCTAAAGATACTTGAAAAATCAATTGTGTAGGTAAAGTCAAGAAAAGTTCATCAACTGCAGCTTGATAAATTGCCTTACCTTTCAATAATGTTTCCAAACCACCAACCCTAAAAAAATTAATAAATTCAAATAAAGTGGTTGACAATAATCCAAGGCAAGCAACAATAAAAAAATAATCAGAAATATTTTTATCAAATTTTAAATTTTCACTATCTTCCTTGTTACATTTTAAGTTGCATAAATACATACCAATAGTCAAAGCTAAAGTACACAATGTATATAAAATTAAATACGGATAAATGTTAAATTCTTGACCATAAGTAGACGATAATCCATCACCCCAAGTAACAGCAACAACTCCAGATAAGCCATATAAAACATGAAAAAAAGCAAAAATAAATGGAAGGGAAAAATAGTTTTTAGTGATATCTTTGACTATTTTTAAAAATACAAAACTAGCACAAATGATCATTATTAACAAAAAATGTTTAACTTTCAAAATACTTAAAAAAATACATATCAATAAGCTAAAAATCTGAGCAACAATCAATTTATCTATTTTATTCAACATCATACAAACAAAATCCTTTCTAAACTACTGAAAAACTAGTTTGATAAACTCTTCTGTTACATCTTCAATCAAATAACCTTTCTCCTTATAAAGCTGATAATAATCATTACGTTTATAATCTAAAAGTTTTAAAGCCTCATTTGCCCAAATATCTAAAGAATCATTTAAATCTAAATAAGTAACTAAACCTGTTATATTAGCTTCCTTTGTTATAAAATTAGATATCAAGCACCTTAAACCTGAAGCCTGAGCTTCAATAATCACATTAGGCATTCCCTCAAAAAATGAAGGAAAAATAAATAAATCCATTGCCATAAAATAATCTTCAATATTCGCTTTCGGCCCAAGCATTATTACAGAATTTTCTAATGATAAAGATTTAATTTGATTTTTTATTTTTTCTTCAAGTTCACCCTCACCAATTAAAAGTAAACAAGTATTTTTATTTTGCTTATGAATTTTTGCAAAAACATCAATCAAAAACTTATGATTTTTCTGTTCATTAAATCTTCCAACATGCCCAAAAACAATTTTATTATCTATATTTAATTCTTTACGTATAATATTTCTTTTAACTAAATTAAAAGAAAACTTTTGATAATCTAAACCATTATGTAATATACTAACTTGATTTTTAGATACTGCTTTTTTCCCAAATACAAACTTTGCTGCTTCTGTAGAAGGAGCTATTTTTACATTAGGTATTATCCTAGGTAAAAAAGAAAATATGATATTTACAATTTTTTTTATTATATTTCCTGTCATACCGGCATTACTAGAACGGTAAATCAAATTTTTAGCTCCACCCATTTTAGCAGCCAGTAAATCCAATGTAGCTAATGATTGCTGACTAGTTCTAAGTACTGAATCATACTTTTCTTTTTTAACAAGTTTCATAATAAGATAAAAAGTTTTAAAAGGATTTTTTGACTTTGGAGGCACAAAAAATATTCTTCCACCATTATTTTTAATTTCATTATCATAATATCCTTCTTTTTTCTTAGAAACACAAAAATCCATTTGATATTTATTATGATCTAAATTTCTATAAACTTTCATTAAAAAAGTTTCAGCCCCACCTCTATCCATACTGCTAACAATACATAACAACTTTTTCATAAATCACCATCAATCGTATCTAATAATATTTTTATTGCTTCATTGGGATTATATTTTTGAGCACAAATAAGACAATTTCTTTTTAAAGATAAAATATCGTATTTACCCAAATAAATATCTTCTAAAATATTGACAATTTCATCAATATTTCTTGTTGGAAAAACAAAACCATTATATTTATGTTTTATAATTTCACTATTGTATTTCCAATCAGATGAAATTACAGGAACCCCAGCACAAAAAGCATCTATAAAAGTTCCAGGTAATCCTTCGCCAAAATAATAAGAAGGAAAAATTAAAAAATCATAATCTTTAATCACCTTCACTGATTCATCCGCATCTTTTATGCCACAGTAACGAATATAATTTGGAACCTTTTTTAATATTTCATCAAACTCTTTTTCATAATCTTTACCAATAGGCCCATAAATATCTAAAGTATAAATAGTTTTTTTATATTTATTATTAATGAAACAAACACTTTCAATCGCATCTTCTATTCCCTTTTCTTTAATTACTCTAGAAAAAGTACAAATATGATAAGAATTAGTATGTTTTAAAGTAGATATCTCTTCTAAAGAAACTGGATTTATATCTTTAAAATTAACAAGTACTTTTACATTTAAAAGATTCATATTCCTTAATTTTGATTTCATCACTTCAGTTTCAACAAATATAAAATCAAATTTTTTTAAACAAAATAGTAAAAACTTATGCTTACTTAAATACTCAGGAAGCCATCCACCTATTACAACATAATATAATTTTTGTTTTTTCCTCTTAAGTAAAGAAAACAATGGCACAAATACATTAATACCTCTTTTTGCGGGCATAATAATACATACATCCGTTTTCAAAAACCTCCTAATGCATTTTTTTAGAAAAGAAAATTTTTTTTCACGCCAATTACTTGTATCTATTGAAAAAATATCATTATAATGTGTTTTCAATTCATTATAAATATTATTGGTTTTTACAGTTTGCCCATCTTTACTTTTTCTATTAAACGAAAAATGTCCAAAAACACTAATTACCTTATTCATCTGACTTTATCCCCCATTTTTACTATTTTATTAGAATAATATTTTTCTTTCTTGCTGGATAAATCAGTATCATAAACAACTTTATTAACCAAATAATTTATGCCATTTATGAAAGTCAAAAATAAAGCAATAACAGGATTAAAACAATTAATATTTCTATGCATATAATAATGATATTTTAATAATCCTATTTTTCCTCCAGAAGAAAGCGAACCACTAGATTTACGGTAAAGTGCTAAAATTTCAGGATATTTAAAACCTCTCTTCACTTTTTTTAAAACTACACACCACAAAGCGTAATCATTTCTTTTTCCAATATTAGGGATTTGAATTAACCCTGTTTTTTCCGCATTATAAATCACCGTTAAACAACCTACTGAATCACCAAATAACATTCTCAAATATGACATTTTAAAAGGGCATCTTCTCATTCTATTTAATCTTTTAGATTTCTCATCAATGTATTCATAATCAGTATAAGAAAAATAAATATTATTATCCTCCATAAACTTTATTTGTTTTTCTAATTTTTGAGGTTCCCATAAATCATCACCATCTAGAAAAGCAATATATTTTCCTTTTGCTTCTCTCAACGCTTTATTTCTAGCTCCAGTCGCCCCACCTTTTTTTGATAACTTAAAATATTTAATGCGTTTATCCCTTTTTCTTAATTTTTCTAAAATATGCGCTGTATTATCAGTAGAAAGATCATCAACAACCAATATTTCAAAATCCGAAAACGTTTGATTTAAAATTGAATTAATAGCCTCCTCAATATATTTTTCACAATTATAACAAGGAACAATTACACTCACCATAGGTTTATCCATATTAAAGCAAACACCTCACTTACCCCCCAATATTTTTATTTAACGACCTTTTCACAAAGCTGACTTAATATCATTATATCATATTTCTCACCGAACAGGTGAGAAAATTTCACCAAATAAGTGAGAAAATATTCATATACGAAAGGAAGGTGCTTAAAAATAGATAAAAAAGATGAAAACTATGTCTATTATTTAGTTGGACAAAATTTAAAAAAATGGCGTAAAATAAAGCACTTTTCCGTAACGAAATTTGCTATGGCATGTAATTATAGTGAAGGATTTATTATGAATATTGAAAGTCCTAATTATAAACAAACTTTTAGCTTAGGAACAATTTGGAAATTTGCAAGTGTACTAGAAATAGATGTTAGAGAATTATTTAAGCCTTTAGATGAAACAGATTAAAAAATCTGTTTTTTCATTTTGCACAAAAAAAAACTATAGAAATTAATCTATAATCAAATAAGGTTTTAAAAACTTACCAGTATAACTTTCATCACATTTTACTACTTCTTCAGGTGTTCCAGTAACTACAATATTACCTCCACCTTCTCCACCTTCTGGACCTAAATCGATAATATAATCGGCAACTTTAATAACGTCCAAATTATGTTCAATAACTAAAACTGTATCACCATTATCAACAATTCTGTTTAAAATAACAAGTAATTTCTTAATATCATCACTGTGTAAACCTGTGGTTGGTTCATCTAATATAAACAAACTTTTACCAGTTGGTTTTTTTTGTAATTCTTTAGCCAATTTTATTCTAGCAGCTTCACCACCAGAAAGCGTTGGGGCACTTTGACCTAATTTTATATAAGACAGTCCAACATCAGAAAGCATTTGTAATTTATTTTTAATTTTCGGAACATTTTCAAAAAATTTCAAAGCTTCTTCTACAGTCATTTCTAAAACCTCATAAATATTCTTACCCTTATATTTAATCTGTAAAGTCTCACTATTATAACGTGTTCCATGACATACCTCACAAGGTACATAAACATCTGGTAAAAAATGCATCTCAATTTTCTTAACACCATCACCCCAGCACGCTTCACATCTACCACCTTTAACATTAAATGAAAATCTACCTTTGTCATACCCTCTCATCTTAGCTTCTTTAGTTTCCGCAAAAACATCACGTATATCGTCAAATACTGAAGTATAAGTGGCCGGATTACTACGCGGTGTTCTACCAATAGGGGCTTGAGAAATATCTATAACTTTATCAATATTTTCTAAACCTTTAACTGATCTATAAGTCCCTGGTTTTTCCTTAGATTTATATAAATTGTTAGAAACAATCTTATATAAAATTTCATTCACTAAAGTACTCTTACCACTACCAGAAACACCTGTTACACATATAAATTTACCGAGTGGAAACTTAACTTTAATATTTTTTAAATTATTTTCTTTAGCTCCAACAATTTCCAAATACTTTTTATTACCTTTTCTTCTTTTCTTTGGAACTTCAATTTTAAGCTCTCCTTTTAAATACTTACCTGTCAAACTATTAGGATTATCCATAACTTCTTGAGGAGTTCCCTCAGCTACAACCTGACCACCATGTACCCCAGCAGCTGGACCAATATCTACTAAATAGTCAGCTTGAAGCATTGTATCAGTATCGTGTTCCACCACAATTAAAGTATTACCTAAATCACGCATTTTTAAAAGCGAATTAATTAGCCTTTGATTATCCCTTTGGTGTAAACCTATAGATGGTTCATCTAATACATATAAAACACCTGTTAATTGTGAACCAATTTGTGTGGCTAACCTAATTCTCTGAGCTTCACCACCAGATAAAGTTTTAGCTTCTCTATCTAAAGTCAAATATTCTAATCCAACATTAATTAAAAACGAAAGTCTTGATTTTATTTCCTTTAAAATCAAATCAGAGATTTCTTCTTGTTCCTTAGTTAATTTTAAATTGTTTAAAAATAAATACAAATCTTTAATACTAAGCTGCGTTACCTCATATATATTCTTACCACCAATTAAAACAGATAAAACATCATCATTAAGTCTTGCTCCATGACATTTTGGACATTTAAGCTCCGTCATATAATTTTCTATCCAAGTTCTAATCCAAGTACTTTTGGTTTCCATATAACGTCTTTCCAAATTAGTAATAATACCTTCAAAATAACCTTTAGTAGTTCTTTTATTACCAGCTTTAGATACATAGTTAAATGTAAGCAAATCAGGTGAACCATACAAAACAATATCCAATTCTTTTCGAGTTAAATCTTTCACTGGTATATTCATATCAATTCCATGATGATGACAAGCAGTTTCTAAATTAGTATATGTTATATTATTCTCATCAGATATATTGATAGCTGAAATAGCCCCATCATTAATACTCAAAGTCTTATCAGGAATAATCAAATCTTCATCAATCTTATATTTTATGCCAAGACCTTTACATTCTGGGCAAGCCCCCCAAGGAGCATTAAAAGAAAACATTCTAGGTTCAAGTGCCGGTAAAGAAAAATCACACTTTGGACAAGCATAAGTTTCACTCATAAGCATCTTTTCGCCGCCAATAACATCAATCAATAATTTACCATTTCCTAATTTAGTAGCCACTTCCATACTCTCATAAAGCCTACTTCTAATTTCAGGCTTTATAACCAGTCTATCGACAACTACCTCAATAGTATGTTTTTTATTTTTTTCTAACACAATATCTTCCGACAGATCATATTCTTGATCATCAATAATCACTCTTACATATCCATCTTTTCTTAAGTCTAAAAGCAAATCTTTATGAGTTCCTTTTTCCAAAGAAACAACAGGCCCTAAAACTCTAATTTTAGTCCTTTCTGGCAGTTTCATTACATCTGTACACATCTCTTCAATACTTTGGCTACTGATTGGTTTATGATGTCTAGGGCAATAAGGAACACCAATCCTAGCAAACAAAAGTCTCAAATAGTCATAAATTTCTGTAACGGTTCCCACTGTACTACGAGGATTTTTATTAGTTGTTTTTTGATCAATACTAATAGCTGGAGAAAGTCCGTCAATACTATCGACATCAGGTTTTTCTGAACCTCCTAAAAATTGTCTCGCATAAGCACTTAAACTTTCAATATACCTTCTTTGCCCTTCCGCATAAATAGTATCAAAAGCTAAACTACTCTTTCCACTTCCAGATACTCCAGTCATCACAATTAACTTTTCTTTCGGTAAAGTAATATCAATATTTTTTAAGTTGTTTTCTCTTGCACCTTTCACTATTATTTTGTCCATAAAATCCAACTCCTTCAAATAATTTCATCTCTTCATCTGTTAAATTAAAATCTCTTATAAACCTTTTTTGCCTATCTTCATTTGCATTTAACATAATATCAATTATTTCTTCTCTAGAAATAACTCTAACAACTCGCATATTCTCACACACATACATATCATAATATCCATAATAATCATCATCATATTTTTTAGCATTACCAAAACCAATTACCTCAGTCATAATAGCTGTATTAGAATCAACATACCTATAACAATCTTCAATGTTTTGGCACATATGAAAACCATTACCTCTATTACCCCACTGAATTTCACCATCTATATGATATGTTTTTCCAACTTCAAACTTTTTGCCATATCGATTAGTAAAATCTCCATTAAAAGCCTTATAACCAAATACAAACAACCTATCACTTCCAAAACTAATAATATTATAACATTTATGTCAATACTCTTTATCCAAAATAATTTTAACAAACGAACAAAAGTTTGTCAATAAAAAAATCTAGCTAGAACTAGACATTTTAATCTTTAGGTTCAAATACTAAAGACATAAAAAACGCAAATATAATAGCCGCACTAATACCTGCCGCTGTTAAATCTAAAGTTCCACTAAAAAGCCCCAGCACACCTTCAGTATTATAACCATGTATCGCTCCATGGGTTAAATTATGACCAAAACTAGTAATAGGCACTAACGCACCACCACCAGCCCATAAAATAATTTGATCATATATATTAAATACATCTAAAAAAGCTCCTAACACCACAAAAATAACGGTAATATGTCCAGGTGTCAATTTAGTTGTATCAAGTATTATTTGAGCAATTGCACACACTAAACCAGCAAATAAAAACGCATTCAAATATATCATGATATTACCTCCAAACTAACCGCATGACTAATACTTGGTATATTAAGTTTATGATTAATCATTGTGGGGCTCATCAAAGCTCCAGTAGCTGCCAATAAAACTTTTTTATATTTCACCTTTTTCATCTCATTAAAAATATAACTATAAGTAACCAAAGGCGCACACGCCGGTCCACTAGCTCCTGCATAAACAGGTTGTTTATCTAAATCATAAAGCATAACTCCAGTATCATTATAGTTTTCAAGTTTAATATTATATTCATTAAACATATAATCTTTCAAAATTTCTTTTCCATATATACCTAAATCTCCTGTTAAAACTAAATCATAATAATCAATATCACGGCCTATATCTTTTAAATGTTTATAAATTGTATCTCCCGCCGCTTTAGCCATAGCCATTCCCATATTAAAGACATCATTACACCCAGAATCAACCACAGTGCCAATTGTCCCACTTTCTAATTTGATACCTTTATTTTTAGAAGACACTAAAGCACAAGCCGAACCAGTCGAAGTAAAAGTCGTAGTCTTTCGCTTAGGTCCGCCATATTCAACAGGATAACGATACTGTTTTTCTGCTGCTGTATTATGCGAAGAAGTAAAAGTAATCACATTTTGGGCAAAACCACCATCAATTAAACTAGCTGACAAAATAAGTCCTAATGTAGACATTGCACAAGCCGCATAAATACCAATAAAACTATTATTAAATTTACTCATAGCATAATTTGAAGGAGCAATTTGATTAAGTAAATCTCCACCGATAAAAACATCAATATTTTTTAAATCAACTTGACCTTTTTTTATTAAAATATCAATAGCATCATTTATTAATTTTTCTTCAGCTTGTTCCCAATTTTTTTCTCCAAAATATAAATCTTTATAACACAAATCAAAATATTTTCCAAACGGTCCTTTACTCTCATAAGGTCCTGTAACAGTAGCCGTTTCATTTATATAAACATTTTTAAACTTAATTGTCATAATAGACCAACCACCATTCTAATTAAACTAAAAACAAAACTACTAACGACCCCAAAAATAATTACTGCTCCAGATAATTTAAGCATATTCATTCCAATTCCAGTAACTAATCCTTCCTTTCTAAATTCCAAAGCCGCACTCATTGTCGCATGTGCAAAACCTGTAATCGGAATAATAAGTCCACATTTACAAAAATTCACCCATTTATCAAAAAATCCCAAAGATGTAAACAAACAACTTAAAAATATCAAAGTAACAAGCATACACACTGTAGCTTCTTTAGTTGAAATATCTAACCACATCACATAACCATCAATCAAAAATTGAGCAATAATTCCCATTACACCACCACTTATAAAAGCAATAATTGCATTAATTAATACATTTTCTTTAGGACAGTGCTTTTTCGCAATCTCCTGATAACTTTGTTTCATATTAAATTCCTCCTACAACTATTATGAACCAAAGTTATTTTTCTATACAAAAAACGTACCTAACAAGCAGGCACGCTAGACGAATTCACATACTCATATTTATATTTATTATTAGTAAAGGTAACGATAACTTTTCCATTAAAATTTTCAAAACTTTCCTCAGGTTCTGTACTATCTTTTTTATATTTAGGGTTTTCGATATCATCCGCATTTAACAATCCGGCTTTCTGCATAGTATCAACCCCAATACTACAATTAGAACCCTCAGTCTGACTTGGTAATTTTAAGGAATTTTTAGACATATATGTCCTCGCCGTATTCTCAATCGTTTTTATTTGTTCGTTATAAGCTTTATCCCTAGATGAATTTAAAGCTGTATTAATCGTTGGAATAGCAATCATAGCAATCAATCCTAAAATAACTATAACCCCTAAAAGTTCAACTAATGTAAAACCTTTTTTCATACTCATCACCTATTATCAATTATAAATGAGTAAAATATAAATGTCAATTAAAGGTTTTTCTCAGTTTAGATAAAACTTTCTTTTCTTTTCTAGAAACATTAACTTGACTCAACCCCAAATTATTAGCCACTTCATTTTGTGTCATATCTGCAAAATATCTTTCATATATAATAGTCCTTTCCGGCTCATCTAGTGAATCTATTTCTTCTTTTAAAAAGAGCAGTTCATCATTAATTTCACCATTAGATATCACATTATATAAAGATAAATCATCCAAATAAGGTTCATCTAAACTATACCCATCACCATTATAATTCATAAGCATAATCAAATTTTCAAGTGGAATATTAAGATAATTACTTATTTCATCATCAGTAGGTTCTCTCATCAACTCTTGAGTTAAATAAATTTTAGCCTTATCAACTTTTCTTTTAGCTCTCATCATATCCCGACTTAATTTTATAGTATGATTTTCCCTAACAAATTCTGATATTCTTCCAACAATATATGGATAAGCAAAACTTGTAAATTTTACCCCCCTAGAAACATCAAATTTTTCATAGGCCTCCATCATACCGATACACCCAGCCTGAAATAAATCATCTATATCCCTAGTTCCAAATTTATTAGCTATACTATAAATCAAATTACTGTTTTCTATTATAATCTCTTTTAAAGGCTTCATTTTCACCTCCTCATGAATTTATTAAATAACAAGCTGATAATTCATCATGTACTAGCCTAAAATTGGTCAAATCATAATCAAACTTATTTTTATTTAGACAAATTAAACTATTACCATTATTTTTTGAAGAAACATTATAACATTTCAAAAGTGTTTTATACCCACTATCATCCATCTTATAAACATTTTCTAAATTAAAAACCACATTTTTTACTCCAATATTTATAAGTAGCCCCCATACTTCATCATTAAATTTTTTTCTAGTTTTTTTAGTTAATTCACCGAACAATCTTATAAATAAAACACCATACTTTGAGTCCATATCTATCTCTAACATATCATCACCATTTATACATTAACATCTTTTAAAAACAAATTATATATATTCGTCAAAAGTAGTCATAAAAAGAAAAAATCCGTCTTTTAGACGCATTTTATTCTTCTTTCTTTTCTAATTTAACCAGTACCTCTCTAGGTTTTGCTCCATTAGGAGGACCTACAATACCCCTTTCTTCAAGCAAATCTATACATCTAGCTGCTCTATTATATCCTAGTCTAAATCGCCTTTGAAGTAAAGAAGCCGAAGCTTTCCCTTGGGTAATAACAAATTCCCTAATTTCATTATAAAGTGGCTCCTCATAATCATCATCATTTACCATAGTTGTAGCCCCTTTATCTTCATCTGACACAGTCAAAGAAGTATCATACATAGCTTTTTGTTGTGAAATAGTATAATCTACAACCGCTTTTATTTCATCATCACTCACAAATGTACCTTGAACACGAGTTGGAATACTTTCACCTTGTGGTAAAAATAGCATATCACCTTTACCAAGCAACTTCTCAGCACCACTCATATCAAGTATTGTTCTAGAATCAATACTAGAAGATACAGCAAACGAAATTCTAGAAGGAATATTAGCTTTAACCACACCTGTAATAACATCAGTACTAGGTCTTTGAGTAGCTACAATTAAATGAATACCAGCCGCCCTTGCCATTTGTGTAATTCTCATAATCGAATCCTCAACCTCTTTAGCAGCCACTAACATCAAATCCGCAAGCTCGTCAATAATAACAACTATATAAGAAAGACGGTTAATTTTTTCATCATCTGGTAAACTTTCATTTTTCTTATCGACATAAGCATTATAACCAGCTATATTCTTGGTTTTACTTCCCTCAAACAAATCATATCTATCTTCCATAATTTTAACAATCTTTTGAAGTACTATATTAGCTTTTTTAGGATCCGTAACTACTGGTGTTAATAAATGCGGAACTCCATTATACATTGAAAGCTCAACTTTCTTAGGATCAACTAAGACAAGTTTTACTTCATCCGGCTTAGTTCTCATTAAAATAGAAGTAATCATACTATTAATACACACTGATTTACCACTACCTGTAGATCCAGCCACCAACAAATGAGGTGTTTTATCAATTTCACACCATACAGGATTACCCATAATACTTTTACCTAAAGCCACCAACAATTTAGAATTATCTTTAACTTTAGGCACAGCCTCCAAAATTTCCCTAATTGAAACCGACATAATAGATTTATTAGGTAATTCTATACCTACCGTTTTTTTACCAGGAATCGGTGCTTGTATTCTGACATCCTTAGCCCCAAGTTCCAATGCAATCTCTTTATTCAAAGCTGTTATTTTCGAAAGTCTCGTACCAGATTTTATTTCAAGCTCATATTGTGTAACCGAAGGGCCAATATTAGCCGCTACTACTTTTCCTTCTACTCCAAAATCTTTAATAACCTTTTCTAACTCTGTAACATTAGTTTTGATGGCATCCTGATTAGCCTTAACAGCTTCTTTTTTTACTTTAGGTTTTATTAATAACCCCATTGGTGGTTTATTATAACCTTTACTATCAATATGCAGTTCTTCTTTAGATTCTGCTCGTGTTTCTTCCTTAATAGACTCTTTAGGAAGCTCATCAATGGAAGAAATAACCACTTTTTTATCCTCTTGTTCATATTCTTCTTCTGCTTCTTTAGCCGCCTTTTCTGCCTTACGATTAATCTTTGCTTCCTTAGCTTTCTTTAATTTTTCTTTAATATAAATAACCATATCATAAATAGATACTCCAGTAAACATAATAATTCCACAAACAATCAAAGCAATACATACCACTCTTGTTCCTTCTAAAGTAAGTAATTTTGCTCCAATAACCGAAAAAATAGCTCCTAACATTCCTCCACCTTGAATGTCTGCCGCATGATTCACAAAAGCCATTAAATTATCAATAGTAGCTGTTATAATATCCCAAGCCGCAATATCTTCATTACCAAGTTGTTTTATATATTCTGTATGTGATAAAATTAAAATTCCTAAAACCAATACATAAAGTCCAACTAACCTAGACGTTAAAAAATCAGGTCTCTCTCGTTTTACCATCATATATATTCCAACTGCCCCGGTTGCTACTAAAGGTAAAATATACCAGCCACCAGCTATAAAACCTGCAAACCCTTTAATAATATCTGCCATTACTCCAAATGGACAACACCCTATTATCATAATTAAAATAAGTACAATTCCTTTAAGCTCTATACTATAAGAAGGGCTTTCCTTCTTTTTCTTTCTACTTTTTTTCTTAGCCATTTTATCCTCTCCATTATTACATAACAATTATATCATTTTTCCTTTTAAAACTAAAGTAACCAAATCAATTTAACATATTTTTTACATATTAAAACTTTGTTTCTATATTTAAGAAACAAAGTTTATAACAATTGCCATATTATTTTATTATCAACAGTTATTTTAATTTAAATAATTTTTATAATCCTCTATTAGTGTATGAATATGTCATACCATTTAATTGAATTGTATTAATATTACAATAGTTAGGATTAGTACTATTTGTATATAATCTTTGAACTCCTATATACCAATTTCCAGTATATTTAGATATATCACATCTATACCAAGTAATAGTATCTGGGTTTGTCGAAATAGAAGAAAATCCACAATTTGTTCCATTGTTAACTCCAGTAGGAGAAATCAACCATTCTGATCTACTTTTAGTAAGTCCAAGGTACAAATTAGTTTTACTATCACTACACCAAGCTATCATGTTTACTGAAGCAAATTCTGTAATATCAATTGTTGAAGTGGTACCCATTTGTAATCTAGAAAAAGAATTTTCGTTACTCATCCTTATATAATATTTTCTTCCATTAGTATCTGAATTATTATAATATACTCCTGTTCCACCAACATCTACTAAAGTCTGACTCCAAGTTGGATTTGCTGGTGTTTGATTAATTGCCATTATTACTCTAAAATCATATTGCCAAGTAGGATAAACAGTTACTGGGGAGTTGCAAATACTCATATTAAATGTTTTTCCAGTTATTGTATGCGTGCTTCCATCTTCACATACTATAGTGGCTCCCTTATAGTTAAAATCACTATTTGCTGTACTTGTTATATTTACATCTTCTTTTAATAATGCTGTTTGCTTATCTAAGGTGATACTTCCTCCTTTGACCGTTCCTATACTTATCTCTCTTTCTAACTCTACTGTATAACTACTACTTACTGTATTTATTCCATCACTTACACTTCCTGCTATATCTCCATCTTCTGTAAACTCTACTTCTACTTCTTTACTCGTTACTTCTATTACTTCTCCATT
>CALVID010000013.1 GCA_944329355.1 uncultured Bacilli bacterium | reverse complement strand
TTTTCTTGTTATTCTTCTCATATTATTTATCACCAATACCACTTTATCAAAAAAACAAGTAATATTTTTGATAAATCACTTGCTTTACGAACAAATTATTCTTCCATGCTATCTAAAATATTTTTTAACTCTTGTGCGACTTTATGTGGCAAAATACTAGCCAATTCCTCCACACTTTGCTCTCTTAGATTTTCAACAGTCTTATATTTTTTCAATAATTCTTTTTTCCTTTCCTTACCAATACCAGGAACATCATCTAATATAGAAGCATATAATCCTTTACTTCTAATTTGTTTATGGTAATTAATTGTAAAATTATGCACTTCGTCCTGCATTCTCTCCAAATAATGAAATAAATTACTTCTTTTTTCAATCGGTATTTCACCATCAAAAGTAACTAAAGCACTTGTAGAATGTTTATCATCTTTTTTCAAACCAACTAAATTAATATTCATTCCCAAGTCCTCTAATACTTCTTTAGCTACATTCATCTGACCGATTCCCCCATCTACAATAATTAAATCAGGTCTAATTAAATTATCTTTTAACACCCTAAAATATCTACGGTAAATAACTTCTCTCATAGTTCCATAATCATCATTCTTATCCACTGATATTTTAAACTTCCTATACTCGTTTTTTGCAGGCATACCTAAAGTAAATACCACCATACCAGAAACATTATAAGTACCAAACAAATGAGCATTATCAAATAATTCGATTCTATCAAGTTTATCTAAACCGAGAACCTTTCTCAATTCATCATTAGCTTCTATAGCTTTTTCCTCATTCTTTATCACTAAATCATATTCGTCTTCTAATTGCTTTTTGGCATTATCAGAGGCCATATCAACCAACTTTTTCTTAACTCCCTTTTCTGGCACTTTAATTTTCACTTTAAAATAATCTGCAAGTAAATCAGCATCAACAATATCAGGTACTAATAACTCTTTCGGAACTAATGCCTTATCATAGAATTTAGCAATATATCTAGTCATCTCTTCTCCCTCACTATCGATTAAAGGAATGATTTGATGATGATGACCAGCAATTTTACTACCTCTAATAAAGAAAATAAAAACACTCAAATAATTATTATCACTATAATATCCAAAGATATCTCTATCAATATTATCATTAACCTCAATTTTTTGTTTAACCAGAACAACATTGATATCGTCTAATAAATTTTTAAGTTCCAAAGCTTTTTCAAAGTGTAAAGCCTCACTTTCTTTATTAATCTCTTCTTTAAGTTTATTAGTAACAATTTCGTGATTTCCTTTTAAAAAACTAACTATATCCTTAACCATATTATCAACTTTTTCTATAGGTACATTATGAGTACAATAGCCCAAACATTGTCCGATATGAAAATATAAACATGGCCTTTTTTGATATGTTCGGCATTTTCTAAGCGGATATAATCTATTTAATAAATTAACTACTTTCCTAGCTGCATAAACATTAGGATACGGTCCAAATAATCTAGTCTTTTTTTTCTTTCTATGAACATTCCTAACCACTAATAATCTAGGCACTTTATCTTCTGTAAGTTCAATATAAGGATAACTTTTATCATCCCTAAGTAAAATATTATACTTGGGATCATGCTTTTTTATCAAATTAATTTCTAATATCAAAGATTCAGTTTCTGATGATACTACAATATAATCAAAATCTGCTATCTCACTAACCAACCGTGCCGTTTTACCAGTATGTGAAGAATGAAAATAAGAATTTAATCTATTTTTTAAATCTTTAGCCTTACCAACATAAATAATAACCCCATCTTTGTTTTTCATTAAGTAGCACCCTGGTTTATGTGGAACTAATTTTAATTTATCTAATACCATACATCCGCACCTCTCTTTAAGTCATTATAATGAAATATTTACATTTAATCAAGCACTTGAACTTCTCATATATTTTATCTATAATTTAATTGGTGATGAATATGAATACAATAAAAAAAGAAATAACTAATGAAATAATTATCAATAAATCAAAATTCATTACTATTTTAACTAATATAAGTTCCAAAGAAGAAATTATAACTAAAATAAATAATATAAAAAAAGAATATAAAGATGCCACCCATTATTGCTATGCATACATTATAGATAATCAAGAAAAATGTTCTGATGATAAAGAACCAAGTGGAACAGCCGGACTTCCTATTTTAAATGTATTAAAACAAAATAATCTAACAAATATTTTATGTGTAGTCATTAGATATTTTGGTGGTATAAAATTAGGAGCCGGTGGTTTGATAAGAGCTTACAGTTCTTCAGCCAGCGAAGCTTTAAATAAAACACAAATAACTCCCCTCACCAAAGGATACAATATTATCATTGAATTTCCTTATGAAAATTTAAAACAAATTAATTATCTTCTAAAAGATTATAAAATTTATAAATATTTTGGCAACAAAATTACCTATTCTTTTAATATTGAAGAAGAAAAATATATAAATATTGAAAATCAACTAAAAAAATTAAGTAACATTAAAACTAAGAAGCCAATTACCATAACCTCTTAGTTTTTATTATCCAAAATAGTTACACTTCTATTATTTAAATTAACATCATGAATTGCTTTCTTAAAAGTTTCAAAATCTAACTTTTTTAACTTCTCATGCATATCATAAATTGGGCTATCAAAGAAATAAACTTGATTAGAAATCATATTACAAATACCTGTACTATTTTCTGTAGATAAAACATGTGAATTTAAAACTGCTTTTTTTATCAAATCAAAATCTTTCTTTTTAAATGAAAAATCTTTAATTGTTTCATCTATCAAATCAATAATCTCGTTTTCATTTTCTTTAACTGTCGCATTAAATAAGATAATATAATAATCATCAACCATTTCTAAATAAGATGAAACTGGTGAAATTAAATCAGGTTTTTTAGAAAGTACATCATTAATAGGAGAAATAGCTCCAAAATTCATATCTAACAAAAATGAAAAATATATTTTATTCAAATAAGGATCTTTTATATAAGTGGGTTTTTTTACCTTATAACTGATCAAAATCTCCTTAGATAAATTATTCATATACACAACATCTTTTTTCTTAACAACACTCTCAGGTTCATCTTTATGTTTAACAATAACCTTAGATCGTTTATTAAATGAATACTTTTTATAAAATTTCTTTACAAATTTAACTATTTCACTAGGATCAACATCACCACTAATTGTAAGAATCATATTACTTGGATGATAAAAAGTATTATAACAATTATATAAATCTTCTTTAGTAATTGAATTAATATCTTCTAAACTACCTAAAACTGTATTTTTAAAATCTAAATTATGAAAAGTATTTAAAAGAGCTCTATCATAGACAATAGAAAACGGATTATCTAGATCTTGTTTTTTTTCTTGACCAATAATTCCTTTTTCTTTTAAAACATTCTCATCAGTAAAATATGGTTCATGAACACATTTTAATAAAGTTTCTAAATTTTCATAAAAATGACCTGCTCCTGTAAAATGATAAGCTGTAACAAATTCATTAGTAAAAGCATTTCCTGAAGCACCATTATTTTCATAAATCGAAAGTGGATCTTTACCATCTTTTTTTTCAAACATTTTGTGTTCCAAAAAATGGGCCACACCACTAGGAACTTTTATAAACTCACCACTATCAGGCAGTTGAAATTCTAAAATAGAACCACCAAAAAAGGTCGTAATTCTTGCATGAATAGTATGTCTTGGTATTGGACTTATATAAATTCTAAGTCCATTATCTAAAACTTCTTCATAAACTTTTAAATCAAGTCCTTTATATTTCTTCATCTTCATACTATCTTTCTCCTTTTAGCAAATATACTGTATCAATATGTACTTTTTTAGATAAATTCATCACGTCTTCTTTAGTAACCTTTGCCATTTGTTTTTTTCTATCACTAATACTATCATTACCAGTAAAAAGTTCAGAAGTATAACTGCCAACCAAATCACTTTGACCATCTTCTATTTTAATTAAAGAATTATAGTAAATCTCCTTAACGCCCTCGAACAATTCTTTGGAAAAATTACCTTTTTCCATATTTATCATTTCTTTTTTTACTAAATCATAAGTTTTTTCAAAATCAGTTCCATTTATTCCAGCATAAATTCTCATTGTATCAAACAGACTTTGCCTAGAAGCATAAATATAATAACAAAGGGAGTTTTTTTCTCTAACAGTTTGTGTTAAAAGAGAGTTCATTCCACCACCTAAAATCCAAGAATATAAAACAAAAACATATTTTCTTTCAAAATCAGTTAAATCTAATAATTTACACCCAATAACTAAATTACTTTGAGTATTACATGATGATTCTATAACAATTTTTTCTTGTTTATTATAATCTATTTGTTTAACTAAATGATTTATTTTTTTGGGATTTAATCCATTAAATTTAATCATCTTTTCAAACATGTTTTTTATTTCTAAAGGATCAACATCACCACATACAAATATATCTAACTTTCCTTCACTCATAATTTTTTTATAAAAATCATAAAGTTCCTCAGCTGTTAAATGTTCAATCGACTTAATTAACTCATCTAACTTCATAATATCATATTTATTTACTTTCATCTCTTCTGTTAATCTAGCCTTAGCATAATCCTGTGGCCTATCCTTCATTGTTTTGTAATATTCAAGTAACTTTTCTTTTTGAATATTAAAAACCTCACGATCAAAACCATTATCAATAATTTTAGGTTCAAAAATAAAACTCGTTAAAAATTTTAAATTAGCTTCATTCATTCCTTCTTCTGTATACTTTTCATTCGCAAAACTAGCTGTCAATGACAAAATATCCACTTTTCCACTAGATAAAACCCTAATACTATAAGAAGGATCATAAATACTTGCACAAGCTAAATTTATTTCACGCAAACTATCATACTTACTACTCGTTTGAACAAGTAGCCTGCTAAGCATACTCATATATCTTTCAGTTTCTCTTTCATCATCAAACCTAATACTTATATTATAAAAAATTGTTTTAAACCTATCCGTTTTAATAACATGTAATTCATAATTATCCATATTAAAATCTAAATAATCCATAATACACCCCCATACTAGTATAACCAAAAAAATAAATTATAAAACCGAATCCAAAGCAAGTTTTATCATTTTATCTAAACCTTGCTCTCTTTCCTCTGTTGTAGCCACTTCTTTAATATACTTTGAATCAACTACACTCATTAAACAGGCAGCTTTTTTTCCAAGCATTTTAGCAACATAAAACAATGCGAAAGCTTCCATTTCTGCTGCAATCGGTTTCACATCTTCGGGCATTCTATCAAAAAATTTATTAACATCAGTCATATAAACATCAAAGCAATCTAAACATGCCGTCATTCCACGATATAATTTTATATTATTTTGATAAGCTACTTTACCTATTTTAATATTTAAATCCTCATCACTATAAGCAACATGACATAAATCGTTGTTTAAAGTTAAAGCAAAACTACTTTCTGTATAACAAGCTGTTGATAAAATAATATCAAATAATTTCATTTCTTCTAAATAAGCTCCACAAGAACCTATCCTAATAATTTCCTCTACATCATAAAATTTATAAAGTTCATAAGCATATATTCCCATACTAGGCATACCCATACCATGAGCCATAACAGTAACCTCTTTACCATTATATAAACCAGTATATGCATACATTCCTCTAACTTCATTAACTAATTTATAATCTGTCAAATATTTTTCCGCAATATATTTTGCTCTCATAGGATCTCCTGGCATAATTACTGTTTTCGCAATTTCTCCTTTTTCCGCACTATTATGTGGGGTCATAATTCCACGCTCCTTTTCTATAATAAATTGTAACAAACCCCTATATATAAGTCAAATATATTACATATTTTCTTATATGCTCCAGTAACATATTTTTTGTCATTAATAATTTATAACTTAAAGAAAAATTAGCTAACAGGTTTGTTTTTTATTGGTCGCATGTGATCGTCTCCTATATATAACATACAATTTTTTTAGTGATATTTTTATTAATTATATATTATTTAATCAAAGTAATAGAAAAAGTTTTATAACCTATCCTATTTATACTTGCCCCACAGTGGTAAATAGTTTATAGCCATCAATTATAATTAACTCTTTTTTAGCCTCTTTAAATATCTCTTGTATCTTAAAGTACGCATCATAAATCTGTCCGTCAAAATATATTTCATTTATTTTCTTCTTTTCTTCTAATTTATTAAAAGATTCTTCCAAAACTTTAATTTTATTATGATCCTCTAATACCATATCATTGATGTATTTTTGTTGAATCAAATCTTTAGAAATATATTTCCTCATAGCCACAAAAACCCGCATTATAACAATACTTACCTTAGTCGCCACGTCTGTTCTAAGAACTGTCGCCAGCATAGCCACACCTTGCTCTGTGAAAACATATGGCAATTTTCTCACTCCACCATATTGATTCCAACTTGAAGTCCCAAATTGGGACCGCAAGTAAAAAAATCTTCCTTAGTAAGCTGAAAATAAAAATCATCAGAAAATCTTAAAAGATTTCTTTTAACAGCTTGATTAATAATATCTTTGGCCACATTTGTACACTGATAAAGCTTAGCTAAATCACTTGCTATTACCAAATGCCACCTTAAAATTCTATCAAATCATTTCATAGTTTACAAATATATTTATATTAAAAAGCAAACACTCAAAAACCTCTATACGGCGTATAGAGGCCTGACGACTTAGAGCTTCGAAAGTTTTCTAAGTACCAATCATTAATATTTTATTCAATATAATTAATTTTATTCATTAAAAAATCCCATTAAATACAAAATTAAATTAATATCAACAGATTTAATATTAGCTTTTAACTTTTCAATTTCTAAATTTACTAATCTTTCAAACTCATCACTTTTATTTTTATCTAATAACCGTTGCATAGATTTCATAATCATATAAACGTTAGTTGAATTATCTTTGTTTTTATACTTGCTATCTATTATTTTAAAAGTAATTAAAAACTTGCTGTGAAAAGAAAACATTCTATCATTATGAGCACAAATATTCCTAACCATGGTAATATTTTTCATCACTTGCTTTAAGAAATTATCTGGCACCTTAAACTCTTTACTAATAGCTTGCCTATCTGTTTGTTTAAGCATACTATATAGGCGGCTTAATTCACCCCAGGTCAAAATTTTAATTAAAACAAAAGGTGGAACAAAACCATATTCATTAATATAATGTGTAATGGCCTCATGTTTACCATTTTGTTTAACTATTTCTTCATTTATTTTTTCAATATTACCTTGTATAATTTTAGAATTAATACTATTATCAAAATTATTTATTAATAAATAATTATCAATACCATATTTTGAGGATAACAGTTCTGCTAATAATGATTTAATGATAGTTTCAATTTCTAAAATATATTTTAAAAATATAAAGCGAATATTTTTATCAAATTCATATAATAAATATATTTCATCAAAGGTTACATTATTTTTATAACTGTTACTTGAATCTTTAAATATATCTTTATATGTATTTATGATAGAATAATAAGAATACTTTTTAATTTTATCTAAAGCAGATTTTTTATTTGTTATAATAACTCCCTTAGAAATTATATAGTCTAGCAACTCTTCAGAATTCTTATATTCTTTCATTAAATCACGTCCTTAAAATAAAACGACTTAGGGCTTCGAAAGTTTCCTAAGTACCAATCACTAGTAATATATCATTCTTTTTAGATCATGTCAACTAGTTGTGCACAAATTTTTAGACATTTATGAAATCATTTTATAATCTATTTTTAATAACCTGTCATACTAATACACACTGAATTTTTAGATATTTCAAATTTAGCACATTACTTATCAAACTCTTTCAAAAATTTATAATTAAAAAAAATAAGTTTTCTATTTTTTTATCTTCTTTACTAATAACCGCATTCGTTATAAATCCCCTTCCTAAACTATTTTATTAAACTTATCCAAGAGTAAATTACATACTTCTTCATCACCCTCAAAGTAATGGAAAAAGTTTTATAACATATCCTATTTATACTTGCCCCACAGTGGTAAATAGTTTATAGCCATCAATTATAATTAACTCTTTTCTAGCTTCTTTAAATATCTCCTGTATCTTAGAATACGCATCATAAATCTGTCCGTCAAAATATATTTCATTTATTTTCTTATTTTCTTCTAGTTTATTAAAAGACTTTTCTAAAGCCATGATTTGCGAATCGTGTTTTAATACCATATCATTAATGTGTTTTTGTTCAATCAAATCCTTAGAAATATACTTTCTCATGGTTACAAATGCATCCATAATCTTTATACTAACATCTTCCGCAACCTTCGTTCTAAGAACTGTCGCCAGCATAGCCACACCTTGCTCTGTAAAAACATAAGGTAAACTTCTAGACATATTATTTATATTTGTGGTTTCGATTTGAAACCGCAAATAATCATATTCTTCTTTAGTAAGCCTAAACATAAATCTTTCTGGAAATCTATTAATATGTCTTTTAACAGCCAGATTAATTGTTTTAGTTCCGTTCGCACACTGATAAAGCTTAGCTAAATCGCTGTCTAACATCACTTGTTTCCCTCTTATTTCATAAATTAAACTTTCTATTTTGATTTCAATAACTTCATTCATATCAAAAATCCTCTCTAAATTTCAAAAGTAACTTTAGTATTTTAAACTATCTATATATAACATACAATTTTTTTATTAAAATTCCTTTTAAATACACAAAAAAAACGGAAAAATCCGTTTACTTTTCGTTTATAATTCTTTTACTTGTAAAATAAGTAACCAAGAAATAACCACCATATATAATTATAATAAGTAAAGCGGTTGTTAAAATAGATGCCATATTACTTTTCATACTCAAACTTTCCATAATTATATTCGCACACATAATTCCAAATATCGAATGAATAATAGCTATAATTAATGGAAACATAAAGAATATAAATATTGAAGTAAATAATGCCTTATTTAATTTCTTATTATCCACCCCAATTCGCCTTAACATCTGATATTTTTCCTTATTATCACTACTATCAGAAAGTTCCTTTAAAGCAAGTATAGCAGCTGATGAAATCAAAAATATAACTCCTAAATAAAGTCCAACAAATATCATAATAGCTCTTAAACCCGTACTAGCACTATAAATATCTATTTTTGTATCAGCTACTGCCCCATTAGAATTAATATCAGTTTTATATTTTAAAAATTTCTCTTCGCCTTTTTCTTTATTACCTTTGTAATTAGCCGCTAAATAACTTCTTTGAGTCTCATAATTAGATGTATCAACATCATCTGGAACAACTACAATACCAGTATTGCTCTTATTACCACTCATATTAAGTAAACCTTCTATACATTTGTCATATTTATTATGATATTCTTTGTCCCCTATTTTAATCGTTACACCTTTTTCTAAAGCCATATTTTCATATTCAATCATTTGAACATAATCGGCAATCAAAATAAATTCATCATCATTTAATGTATAAGTATCCCTTCCATAAAATGAAGCAAACTTATTATAATCACTTATTTTCATCACTGGTAAATAACTATTAACCATCAAATTAGGATATTTTTTTAAAACATCATTTAAAATAGGTTTAATTAAACTTCCAACTGTTACGTTTTCAAAACCATAAGTATTACCTTCTACATAACCACTAAAATTATCTACACTATAATCTACCTTATCTAAAATATCTGTTTTAACATCTTTAGTTTCTTCTGCATAAGAAGTAATAACTATATCAGCTGGTGTTCCATAAACTAAATCATTTTTTAAACCGACATTAATACTCCAAGCTGAAGAAAATATTGTAATTGTAAAAAACAAAAGTAAACAAATAATACTCATTGAAAACACTGTTGTATTAACCTGACTATTAATCTGTCTTAAAGTAAATATATTTAAACCTTTTAAATATAATTTTTTATTACTTTGAACTAACTTTAAAATAAAACCAGAAATTCCAAAGAAAAGCAAAAATGTTCCGATAATTCCAAGCAATATAGCAAGGCCAAATAAATCTAAACTATCCAATCTTTTAGTAGCTAAATAATAAGCATAACCTAAAACACCTACAGCTATTAAAAATATAATAACTGATAAAGTCAAATTACGTACCTTAATCTTCTCGCCTTTTTTAGAAGCTGTAAGTAAGTCAATTAACTTATACTTAGTTACCGCAAATACATTAAAGACCATTAAAGTCAAATAAATAATACCATAATAAATAACCGTTTTAACTAAAGAAGAAGAAGAAAATACAAACTCAAACCTAGACATATCCGCTTCAAATAATTTAGCCACCACAATACTCATAAACTGTGAAGCAATAACTCCCACAAAAAGTCCTACCAATAAAGAAACAAGACCAATAATCAAAGTTTCCATTAAAAGAATTTTAGAAACCTGCCTTTTACCCATACCTAAAGTAAGATAAATACCAAACTCCTTTTTTCTCCTTTTAATCAAAAACCTCGAAGCATATATAACCAAAAAACCTAAAATAATTGCGACTAAAATAGATACCCCACTTAAAAACTCGTTCATAAGTCTAATAATATCTTTCTCAGTCCCATTTAACTGAAGCATAGCTTCCTGACTATCTAAAGCATTAAATACATAAAAGATAGCCACACCTAAAACTAAAGTTAAAAAATAAATCGCATAATCCTTAAAACTTTTCTTGATATTTTTAATAGATAACTTAAAGAGCATCATTCAAATCCCCTCCAAGTAGCGTTACCACATCTATAATCTTATCAAAAAATTCTTTCCTAGAATCATTTCCTTTAACAAGTTCGTTAAAAATCTTACCATCTTTAATAAAGTATATTTTTGAGCAATAACTAGCCGTAAAAGCATCATGGGTAACCATCAAAATAGTTGCTTTCAAATTTTTATTAAGTTCTTCTAACTTTTCTAAAAGCATTCTACTACTTTTACTATCCAAAGCCCCAGTTGGCTCATCAGCTAATATTAACTTAGGATTTGTAATAATAGCTCTCGCACTAGCCACTCTTTGCTTTTCGCCTCCACTCATTTGATAAGGATATTTATCCAAAACATGAGTAATATTAAGCGTTTTAGAAACTTCTTTAATTCTAGTATCAATCTCTTTAGGTTTAATATTTTGAATAGTTAAAGCAAGAGCAATATTCTCATAGCCTGTCAAAGTATCAAGTAAATTAAAATCTTGAAATATAAACCCTAAATCTTCTCTCCTAAACTTATTTAACTTTTCTCCTCTAAGTTCTGTTACATCTACCCCATTAATTAAAATATGACCAGAAGTAACCTTATCAATAGTCGATATACAGTTTAATAAGGTTGTCTTACCAGAGCCCGAAGCTCCCATAATTCCGACAAATTCCCCTTCTAAAACATCAAATGAAATATTGTGGGTCGCCTTAGTTAAATTAAAACGATTGCCATAGTATTTACACGCATTTGAAACTCTAAGTATTTTATCCATTTTTCCACCTCTGACACTAATTATACTGAAAACTTTTTATCATAACAATTCATTTACCTTACAAATTCTTACACTTTTGTAAGAAAAAACTAAAGAGCCTCATAATACTTTAACCCTTTAGATGTAACTACATAGTCTTTATCATCTTTTTCAATTAACTTATATTCTATTAACTTATCAAAAGCCTTAACCCATAAATCATTAACATCTTTGCTAGAATTTAACTTAACTTCATAATTACCAGCTATAATTTTTTTCTTACTTTTAGAAAGTCTATTATCATCTGTTATTGCCTCCTCAAGTAAAATCTGACTTTTCTCACTTAATTTAATCTTATCTTCCATATCAAAAGAAAACACATAATCCATGTCATTAAACTTAAATGTCAAAGGGTCATTTTCATTTCTATCGCTTTTAACTTTTAATCCCATAATCGCCATCTCCTATCATATTATCTGTAAAAGAACCAAGTGGAAAAATAATTTTCAAAATAGTTCCCTTACCCAAAGTACTATCGATTAAAACATCATTACCTAAAGCTAAACATAATTTTTTAACTAAATAAAGGCCCATACCTGTTGAATTATACTTACTTCTTCCATTTTCTCCAGTAAAACCTTTATCAAAAACTCTAGGTAAATCTTTAGGGCTGATGCCTATTCCATTATCTTTAATAACTAAACAGGCATTTTCCTTATTAATAATTCCATATATTTCTATACATGGATTATCTGCTGTATATTTAATACTATTAACAATAATTTGATTAATAATAAATTCCATCCACTTACTATCTGTCTTAACCAAAATATCTAAATCATGCATATCTAATTTTATTTTTTTCTCTAAAAAACTATTTTTATTCTTAACAATTACCTTATTTACAATTTCACTCAATTTACTATTTTTAATCAAATAATCTTTTTCGACCATCTGACTTCTCGCATAAAATAAAATCATTTCAATTAAACCATCTATTTTAATAGCTTCTTCACTAATGCTTTCAGTAATATTATTTTTATTATTCTCGCAAATTAAATTAATCGCCGATAAAGGTGTTTTAATTTCATGCACCCAAAGTTCCATAAATTCCTCAAATTCTTCTTGCAAAAACTTATATTTATTAACTTCTTCTATCTTATATTTATTAGTTATTCTTAAAATATCAAGTAAAATTTTACCTTCTAAAAAATTAGCCTTAGTAGTTTCGTGAATCAAAAGTTTATTATCTAAACTATTTATAATTATATAAAGTTCATCATAAAATAATTTCTTTTGATAAAACTTACAAAAAAGTAAAATCAAACCTAAAACTACCATTAAAAACATAACTAATATAATACCTGTATAATAAAGATTAAAAGCCATTAAAATAATGAAAATTAAAATCATTACACTTAAATAAGCACATACTAAAGGAACTTTTTCTTTTAAATAATCACTAAATTTCATAATATTATATAACCCCAGCCTCTTCTCGTTTCAATAACATTATCAAAACCAAGTTCCTCTAATTTTTTACGTAGTCTTGTAATATTAACTGTTAAAGTATTATCATCAGTAAACATTTCACTATCCCATAGATAATTAATTAAATCATCTCTAGAAACAACTTTTCCTCTATTTTCAAGTAAATAAGCTAAAATAGATATTTCATTTTTAGTTAAAATAATAGATTTATCATTATAATTTATAGTCCCTTTAGATAAATCAATCTTCATTCCTTTATAATCTAAAATATAACTAAATAATGGATTACTTCTTTTTAAAACAGCTTCAATATGAGCAAGTAAAACCTGCAAATTATAAGGCTTAGTTATAAAATCATCAGCTCCATAATTCATACAAATAAGCTCATCCATTTCACTATTTTTACTAGTAACTATAATGATTGGAATATTTTTTACTTTTCTAATTTCTTTACATAGATACATTCCATTAACCCCTGGAATATTAATGTCCATTAAAATTAAACCCACATCTTTACTTAAAATATCATTTAAAGTATTTTCAAAATTATTTAAGATAGTAACTTCGTAGCCATTATTTTTTAAAAAATTAGCCAGTTCCTCTCTAATTTTAACCTCGTCTTCGACAATTAATATCTTCTGCACATCTATCACCTACTTTTTAATGTTTTCACTTTACTTTTCTTTATAGACATACCTAAAAAATCATATAAAACATCTTGACTATAAATTGGTGAAAGAAGTGAAGAATTACCATCTTCACCAAAAACATAACCTTCAAAATAAGCCTCATTTCTTTGAATTTGACCTTTTATATTGTCGTAATTTTTTTCTAACAACCTTTTTTGTTTCAAAGAAACATTAATAGGAACTAATGCATAATAAATTGCCATACCTCTAGCTCCCGCATTAATTAAGGTAATCACACCTTTACTAGCCCACTTTATAGCCTCCGCACAAACATTTTTACTATAATCAATATTACATTTCTTTTGTAACTTCTTAAACCATCTACTATTAACTAAATCCACCCTAAATGAAGTATCGTGAAAATTCAAATCATCCAACTCATCATCACTATATACTCCAAAAGATTTAAATGTCCCATTAGGAGCAATTATAATTCCCTTAACACTCTCAATGTCTAACACATTATCCCTCTTTTCAATATCTATTCTATCACAAATATAATATTTTTTTTATAAAAACATATAATAATCATGGTGATATAATGAAACATTTAATAAAAGATATTTTAATTCCTGTTATTATGGGAGGAATAATTGGTTTAATCATAAGTCCCTTTATGAACTATCAAAATCTAACCAAACCACCTTTTTCTCCTTCAGGCATAGTATTTCCTATAGCTTGGACTATCTTATATATAATAATGGGATATAGTTTTAATAAACAAAATGAACAAAACAAAACAATTTATTATACCCAATTAATAGTAAATGGTTTATGGTCAATCATATTTTTTATTTTCAAATGGTATTTGCTCTCTAGCATATGGATTGTTCTACTAATTGTTTTAGTAATAATAATGATCTATAAATTTTATAACGAAAATAAGTTATCAGGCCTAATAAACTTACCATACTTAATATGGCTACTATTTGCTTTATATCTTTCCATTGGAGTGTATCTTTTAAATTAAATTTTATTTAAAGCGTTGACTAAACATATAGCCAACGCTTTAATTTTCAAACCTTTTTAAGAGTTCCTTTTTTTAGCATATCAAGTAATTTAATATTTTGTAAAGCCGTGCCTTTATAATTATCAATTCCATTTGCTCTTGCAATTCTTTTTCTATTGACAAAACTAGAATCAACCCCTATAGATTTTAAGCCATCAACAAAAGATAACCCTTTATAATCAGATTTATAATATTCTACTTTTCTTCCACCTCTTAAAACATTAAGTAACTCTGTATTTTGCTTAGCAGTTCCCTCATAAGTACCAGTAAAACCTGCTTCCCTATAAAGCTTTGCTCTTGAATCAAAAGAACTATCATAACCAACTGATTTTAAAGCATCAACTATTGAAGTTCCTGTATATCCACTTAAATCAGGTAAATCATTATCTTTTACATCATCACCACGATCATCAAAAATATCTCTATAAAGTATATCCATATCGACATTGCCACTTATACCATTTACTTTACCAGAAGAAGTATACTGCCACATATCATACTTACCTCTATAAGTATTAGTATCATTATATTGAGCAACCCAAATTGTATATTTATCCTGTAATTTTACATAATCTAAATAAGTTGTAAAAAAATATTTATTAGTATAAACTCCAGCCCAATAACCACCTTTTTCAATAGCATCACAAAATGCCTCACACATTTTAGTTAAGGTGTTTTTTCCTAAATTAATTTGACTTTTATCTTCTATATCATAATAAACAGGTAAATTAAGTTCTCTATTATTAAGCCATTTTAAAGTAACTTCTGCCTCTTTCTTCGCATCAGACACACTCTTCGCATAAGAGTATAAATATACTCCAACTGGAATACCTACATTTTTAAAGCCATCATAATTTCTTTCAAATTTGGGGTCTTTCTGATTTTCATACTGCCCATAACCTATTCGGATAATTACAAATTGAATTCCTGCATTTTTAACCTTTCTAAAATCGATATCCCCTTGATACTTAGAAACATCTATTCCTCTATATTCCATTTTTTCGCCTCCTACTTTTATATATGAAAAGAATAATAAAAAGAAAAGTTAAAAAAACCACAAAAACTAATTTTTAATAGCTCTTTGTGGTAATAACATTTTTACTTTTTTAGAAACTTTATATTCTAAACAATTATTATTTAAAGAAACAAAAGCATGATCACCATCATGGTTAAACCCAAGACGAGGTTCACCATTTTCAAACATTACCTTAAAATTATCAGTCTGAAATGTATCAATATATTTACTATAAGCATAAATATCAAAGTTTTCACCATCTTTATAAAGTAATTGTGATAACACCTTAGGAGTTTTTATCCCAGGTAACCCTCTTAACACTGTTACTTCAAATAGTCCATCACTAATTGAAGCATGTGGAAATAACTTAAAACCCGCAAATGTTTTTGTATTTGAAACTACCATAGTAAGTACTGAAGCAACATTAATTTCGCCATCTTTTTCATAACTAATTTTTAAAGGTTTATGAATAACTTCCGGCAAACAAGAAAGACCAACCAAACCAGAAAACATATAATATCCCATTTTACCAAAATTTTTCTTAAAACTTTTAGGTGTTTCATAAGTTAAATTGGTAAAAGTTCCACAACAAGATACATATGCGAACGGAATATCATTAGCTGTAAGCATATCAACAGGTACTAAAATACAATTATTCAAATTTTCATAAAGTCGAATTGAAGAATGAACTGAACCCTGAAACAGTCCTAAATTATTAGCTGTATCATTAGCAGTTCCCGTTGAAATGTGTAATAAAGTAGCCTTTTGATCAATTTCTCCAAAGGCTCTAAATGTCTCACCTAAAGTACCATCTCCACCCATAGTTACTAACAAATCCACATTATTTTCCTTTTTAACAAGCTCTATGGTATGTCCAGGATATTTGCTTTCAAATTCCGCTGTTTCTACCCCTTGATTTTCTAAAGTCCTACTCATACATCTTAAAGCTTCCATACTCATACCTGTCGCATTTGGATTATATATAATAGACGCTTTCAAAATAATCACCTCATAGAAAAAGATTATACACTAAAATGTCAAATATAACAAATTAATATATAATCATCAACTAAAATTTAACATATTCATCAGTTTTATATAAAACTCCATCTATTTCAATAAAAATACTATACTTACCAACCAAACCCTCTTTATTGATATATTTAGTAGCTTTAATATTTTCACTGTCATTTTCGTTGCCTAAATCGACACAAAGAGCTGTATATGGCGTTTTACTTACACGCATAGGATAAACATACTCCATCATATCTTTATACAAAATCACATTCACAGCTGTCCCTTTTTTAAATGTTCCTGTAACAACCAACCTATCTTTTTCTTTGTTAATTTTTATATTATGTTTTTTATAACCTTCATCCTTTTCTTTACCATTGACCATAAAGACAAACTTTTCCTTACTTTTATCTGTCATTCCCAAAGAACCAACTTCTTTAACCTTACCCAAAGTAAACTCACCATCATATAAACTCATCTTCTCTACTCTATAATTATTAGTAGGCAAAACCATTTCAAAAATAACTTTATCATTTAAAATTTCCACCGTATCACTAATCAAAGTATCAGAATTTGAAATTCCCGCTGGTTGATTTTGAATAACTCCATTCTTATAAGAAATACCACCAGAATGTACTATATAATGATCCTCGTCTATATAATCGACATCAGAAATATAAGGAGAATAAAATTCACTACCTCTTTCCTTACCATATTGCCACACCTCTTTAGCTGTCATATTTTTAGTATCTAATTTATAAATCACACCTCTAGAATAGCTATCTTCCGCCTTAACATACTCGTCTTTATTTTTAGACTTATTATTTCCATTATCAAATAAAAATACATCACCATTAGGTAAAATCATAGCTGCGTGTTGAGACCACTGCCATTCTCCTTTTTCAAGTTTAAAGAAATATTTCTGATATTCTTTACTAAAATTAGTATTATCTCCTAAAATCCAATTAAGTTTACCAGTATCATAATCAATATTTATAACTATATCTTGATGACGCCCAGATAAAGTAATTGAATTTGTTTTCTCATCATACCAAACCGAATTATTATGAAACCAATCATAATTTACCCAATTCTCACTTTGGCCATCCTCCATATTTAAAATATCTTTCAAATCAAATCTTTTAATAATATTCCCTGTATCTCTATCAAGCACTACTACATAATCTTCCACAGTACCACTTTCATTGTCAAAATCATCAGAAGCAACAATTAAATTACCATCTTCCATCTCAAAATAATCATGATGATATCCTCCTGGCAAACTATACTCTGTATATATTTTACCAAGCATATCCATCTCATATAATCCTGTAGAATAATAAGGTTCATTAATTAACCTCTCAGTACTTAAAAGCAAATGACCATTTTTAAGTCTATTAATCTCCCAAATAGCAGTTTCACTTAAATACCACCTAACATCACCATTCACATCATAAGCACAGGTATATCCTTTAGAAGATGGCGTAAAAAAATACAAATCATTAGTTAATTTACTTTCTTCTTTACTAACTTTCACTGGTAAAACAAAATCATCAGGTAATTCATCAGTTTTAATCTTTAAAATCTTTTCCTCATCAGATATAGATAAAACAACTTCATTTTCTTCACCAGCATAAAGCCCATAAATAGGAATATAATGTTTTTTTCCTTTTTCAAAAGTATGGCTATAAGTAGAAAGTTCATCTTTACCCTTAATTATTACATTAACTTCCTCTTCTTTTTCTGTTTCAAAAATCACTAGTGCGGTAAGTGGAGAATTACCATAAGGATTTACAATAACCTTAGGATCATCAAATGTATAACCATCAACTTCAAACTTTTCTTCTACATTCTTCTGTTTTTCTAACAAAGTATCGACATATCCTACTTCATTTTTAGCCGTACTACCTAAACTAATTATTCTAAATAAAACAGCTAACACAATCACCAATATAGCTAATACTAAAATTATTACTTTTTTTCTATCCATAAATCATATAATTAATCTTATAGAAATATTAATTTAATTCTATCTTGATTAATTCCTTTCTATTCATATTTTTTTATTTTTTCTTTAACCTTTTCAAAACTTTCCATTTCACTAAGTGTATTATCGATTCTATACACATTATCAAAAAGTCCCATCACATATTCATAACCTTCCTTAGCTTTTGACAAAACTCTAGCATTTTCATTTCTATCTTTAAATGAACGTTTATTTATTCTTTCTAAAGCCATATCAACGGGTACATCAAAATAAAAAATCAAATCTGGATCATCTACCATAAATAACAAGTCTCTAACAATTTTTAAATGTGGCACATTATAAGCATAAGCATACGCTAAATAACAAAGTAAATGCCTATCACATAGTATATAATCATAATTATTAATTTGCTTACGCTGCAAATCATAGTAATATGAAATAATTCTAAGACCACTATATCCTTTTAAAATCAAATCAAAAAACTTGTTATCACCAATCTTATTCAAAGGTGAATATGGTAGTTTAGCTACTAAAACCTTAGCCTCCTTACTTAAATATTCTTTAGTCAATTTCAGCTGTGTACTCTTGCCAGAACCATCAATTCCACAAAAAGCTATTATTTTTCCTCTTTTATCTTCTGATTTCATAAATTAATTTTATCACAAATTACTTATAAATACCAACTGCTGTAACATTATTTGAAACATCTTTTAAAATAATTGCATTAGCTCCTATTTTAACACCATCACCAATATTAATATTCCCTAGTATTTTAGCCCCAGCTCCAATTAATACCCGATTGCCAATATTAGGGTGTCTCTTACCACTTTCCTTACCAGTACCACCTAAAGTAACCCCATGATAAATAACTACATCATCCCCTATAACAGCCGTTTCTCCAATAACCACACCAAAACCATGATCTATAAAAAGTCTCTTACCAATAATAGCTCCAGGATGTAATTCAATACCAGTAACCCTTTTACCAATTTCCATAAAAAGCCTAGAATAAAAATAATATTTCTTTAAATAAAAATATCTCGAAATTTTATAAAATACTAAAACCCAAAAACCAGGATATAAAAAAACCTCCCATTTACTTTTCAAAGAAGGATCATTCTTTTGTACCGTCTCTAAAAACTCTTTATATAATTTCATCTATATCACCTATTATATGATAATAAAATTATCACATTTAAAATAATTAATTAAACTAAAAGAGACTCACTTTATTCCAAATTGAGTCTCTTATTTATAAATTTATAACTGATAAAATAAAAACCTAAACCAAGTAATACTGTAAAGATCATAAATATTGTAAAAAAGTTAAGTAAATCGGACATCATAAATATATTAGTTTCTAACGAAGTTATAAAAGAAGAATTAGTACTCATAACAATACCTAAAAGACCTAAATATAAAAATTCTATTCCAAAATAAAATATTATTGCCCAAATCACAGAATAACCTAATTTATTTGAACTTTTACTATATCCAATAGCAATAGCTGCAAAAACCATCAAAATAGTAGTTAAATAACTAATTAGCCCATAACCAGCCATATATAAAATAACCTTATATATTTCCATTCCCCCAAAACTCTGACTTAAAATATGAATTACATCTTTCATTAATCCTTGATAATAAAAAGCAATTATTAAACTAATCATCATTACTACAAAAGTTAAAAATAATGTAATCATAGCTGTTAATACTTTTGATATAAGTAATGTATTTTTTTTAACCGGTAGCGTATGTGTCAAATAAGCTTCATCTTTAAATAAATTTTCCAAATACAATTTAATGACAAAAATACCATTAAGAACAAATGAAAAAGTAATCAACAATATAAAAGCCGCAATCATAAATCCTAAAATAATATTAATAACCGAAACCTTTTCAAAAAAATCAAGAATCCTAATCATTATCCCCAAACCCAGCAAAACTGCATAAAGGGGAATTAAATACCTTCCAATTGCTTTAATATCATATTTCAAAACCTTACCTAACATTTAAAATCCTCCCTAAATACTTCGTCAATAGATTTGCCGGTACTTTTTCGAAGTTTATCCGCACTCTCACATCTTGTAATTTTACCATTATCAATAAATACTACTTCATCTAATACCCTTTCAATATCACTAATTAAATGTGTCGACATCAATATTGTTGCCCCATTATTAAATCCACTTAAAATTGTATCCAAAATATAATCGCGAGTAGCTGGATCTACACCACCCATAGGCTCATCTAAAATATATAATTTAGCCTGCCTACTCATAACTAAAACTAATTGAACTTTTTCCCTCATTCCTTTAGACATAGTCGCCAATTTATCTTCAGCTCGAATATCCAAATCAGCCAATAATTTATATGCCTTATCTTTATCAAAATCCTCATAAAAATCAGCAAAATAATCTATTATATCCTTAACTTTTCTATGAATATTTAAATAATTTCGCTCCGGTAAATAAGATATTATCTTTTTTGTCTCTATTCCGATTTCTTTACCATCAATTAAAATTTGTCCATTATCAATTGATAATAAACCATTTATTGCTTTAATTAATGTTGTCTTTCCACTACCATTCTTACCAAGTAATCCGATAATCTTTCCTTTAGACAAACTCAAATTTATATCTTTTAATACCTCTTTACGGCCATAATTTTTACACACATTTTTACATTCTAATAACAAATTATTCATTCCTCTCATAATAAAATTATATGTAAATTGATTTTTATAACTTACCTTAACCATCAATTATACTATCACAATAGTATATCAAACGATAAAATTTGTCAACAAAAAAAGCGTTCATTCAAACGCCTTTCGAATCAAATTAAGCCAATTTCTTTTTAGCTATAATGGCAACTAATCCACTAATAGTTAAAGCACAAATAGTTAAAAGAATTCCATCTGAAGTTTTTGGGTTATTTTCTTCATCTTTTACTTCTTCAGTTTCATCTTTTGGATTTTCTGGTGTTGTTGATTCTTCTACTAACACATATTCACCATTTTCATCTAATTTCATTTCAAAACCATCAACTAAATATTCAGTAACATCATGAGAATAACTACCACCACTTACAGTAACAGTATCTTCACCTTCGTTAAAGAATACAGCTTTATTTGCTTTAAAAGTTCCACCTGTGATCTCTAAAGTGGCATTATTAGCTGAACCTTCATTCGTAATTAAAGAATAAGCATTAGTATTTCCTTCAGCAATAGTAAAATTACCATCTTTTATTTCCATCTTATTTGCATTATTAATGATTGAAAAATCATATGCTTGAACAAAGTTTCCACCATTAATAACAGCAGTTCCTTTATTTACCAAACCAAAAGTTTTAACAGCATCAGTAGTAACAGTTCCACCATTAAATGTTAATTCACCAGAATTATCTATAGCTGAACTATATTCTCCATTAGCACTTATAGTTCCACTTTCCACAATTAAAGTACCTTTATTATTAACAGTTGGAACCTTAGATGCTTTTTCTCTTTTAATAACTCCATTTCCTTTACTATCTTTAATAGTTAATTTGCCACCATCTAAAATCCAAATTGGTGAATTATCTGCACTATCATCCATATAATCCACAAACGTATTTCCGTTTAAATCTAATACCACTTCTTCGCCATTTTGAATAATCAAATCTTGGTGTGCAGTCCCTGTTAAAGTCAAATACCAAACATTTCCTTCTTTTTTGGCAGTAACATTACTACCATCATATCCAATGCCATCAACATAAATTGCATTAACGTCCATAAAAGGCATAATCATAAACGCACTAACAAATAATCCCAAAAATACTTTTAACTTTTTCATATCATCCCTCCTATAATTAATATACATGAAATAATATGAAATTGCAATAACAATATTTTTTTACTTTACCAAAATTTTACATATAAAATACACATTAAAGTATAATAAAACCCTTGAACATCAAGGGATAATTACATAATGGCGGAGCAGGAGGGATTTGAACCCTCGCGCCGGTTGCCCGACCTACACCCTTAGCAGGGGCGCCTCTTCAGCCTCTTGAGTACTACTCCAAAACACTACGTTTATAATTTTACCTTAAATAAGCATATCTGTCAATCACTTTTTAAAATGCTTACCGCAACCATCTTTCTTAGAATATTCATCATTACTATTATTCATCAAAATATACCTATAAGTAGATTGTTCTAATCTTAATCTATTTAAAGAAATATTATTAATAGCTCTAAAAATTAAACTACCACTACTTACAGCCATACCGCTAATAATACTACTATCAGACTTTGATAACACTCCATACATTATTCCTACTATACCAACGCCAAACATATAAATTCCACCTCTAACATTATCCTCTTTGTTCATTATTTTTTTATCAATTGCTTTTAATCTATCAATTATAGCCTTATTCATAAACATCACACCTTCACAAATCACTTCAAATATTATAACAACTTTTTTTTAAATATCAAAGAAAAAAACTTAAAAAAATTAAGCTTTTACATACATTTTTTATTATTTTGAACTTGTGAAGGACTCTTAGCTTCCTTTTCTACGGTTTCCACTAATAAAGTTTCTACTTTTTTGTTGTTTTTCTTTTTATTTTTACGGCTCATAAATCTCTCTCCTTTCATTTTTATTATGCGTAATTTTACAAAATTTATAAAACAAATTAAAACATTTACCTAATTTAAAATGACCTTTATAACTAGCTATAACATTTTTACTATTTTTTATTTTTCCTCTTGCTATTGAAAAATTTTAGCAATTTTTAATATTTTTTATAAGAAATATACTTTTTATCTAAAGCTATTTTAAAATAAAAATCAATCATTTTAATTTTACTTATAATTCTTTTTTGATAAATAATTCTCTCTTTAACATCTAATAAATTACTAAAATAAATTAACTCTAAAACCTCATAATATGTATTAGATATCTTATCTTTTAAAACCTTTTCAGTCCTTGGAAAATTAACAATAATTTTATCCAGATAAAAAATAGTTTTTTTAATATCATTTACAATAGCTAATTTTTCATGCATATCTTTTCAACACTTTCTAAAATATTAAATATTTCCTCGTTATATTTAATTTCATTCAATTTTTCACAAATAAATTTAATCCTATCATTAATCGATAAATTATTTTTTAAAAACAAATCATAATTACCACTATTATAATGAGTTTCTAAACAAACAAACTCCTCGTAAACAATATAACTTATTTTTAATTTATCTAAAGTATCCAATACCTTATTTAACGAACCAATAGGAAAACCAACCTTAACAGTATTACCAAAAACACCTACCTTATAATTAAATATATTTTTTAATATATAACAATCCTTACCTAAAACATTATAAAAAATACCATTTTTCATAATTATAATAAATTTCTTCTTTTGATCTTTTAACTCAAAATATTTTTCTTTAAACATATTTCCTCCATTTTATATATTGTTTGTGTCCAAGTGATTTTGACATAAGAAAAAGCAATACCAAATTTTAGTATTGCTTAAAATGCAGTCTAATCATAATATATCTTTTTCGTGAGTTCCACCATTTATAATTTCCCACATAGTATAATTATAAATCTTTCCTACTAAAGTTATATACTTTCTGCACCAATATTCGGATACATTATCCAGGGATAATACTTGTTTTCTAAATCTTTTCCTTATGACCATATTAGTTCATAAACCTTAGTTTTATAGAAATCTGGGCGGGGAGCATCATTGTCATCATTATAGGCGTTATTGTTATCTATGCCAACAAGACCACTATCTCGCGCAGCAGCCCAGGCGTTAGACGAACGGCCACCAGACTCGTTAGAATAAGCATCTCCACTTATTAATATTACCCCTTAATATTTTAAATATTCTATAATCACCCCGCTCTTCACCTGCTTCGCACATGAAGAGCGGTATTTTAGGACTCAGTTTGCCTAGCAAACTGGTCCTTTTATAAAGGCTTCGCCTTTACTAATTTGTTCTTATTATTGTATAATTATTACACTATAGTGAATGGATCTTCTAAAGTTCCACTTCCAGACAAAGTAGTACTAGATTTTAAGAAGACTACTGGGCGGGGAGCATAACGAGACCTACCATAGGCGCCATAGTAGTCTAGGGCAACAAGACCACTAGCTCGCACAGCAGCCCAGGCTTTAGACGAATAATGGCTACCAGACCCGTAAGAATAAGCATTTATTGTCCAATATACTGTCGTATCCGGGATTTCAAATAAATAGTTTGAATCACAATTCGATGTGCCACTTTCAGACAGGTTATTTGCTACAGATGTACAAGATGGATTGATACTTGCTCTTAATATATCTGATACATTAGCAAGTCCGACATTTCCTGTCCATGTGTACATTTCCTCTCCTGCTATATTCTTTTCTATACTATCTGCTTCGGCTCCACTTTCATCCAAATACTCTACTGCTCCTATGTTAAATGAATGAGATGTCATTTGTTCTTTTGCTGTACTATTTATATTATTTGTATAATAATCTTCATTTAAATATATTTTTATAGATGAATCTTCGGTTACGGTTCCACTTTGTGACCCGTTAGGAGAAGAAAATGTTCCGCTTACTGCTGCATATACTCCACAGCCATATGTTGGATTTGTGCAATAACTATTGTTATCTGTACTTCTATGATTTGCTGCGTCGAATGCTCGGTTTGATAAAACATCATTTCTTATTATTTTATATGTTCCATCTGTTTCTTTTGCCATTATTCTCCATGTTTCTCCATTAAATGTTATATAGTTATCTGGATCTTGGCCTCGGTATATTAATCTTCCAGATTCATATGTATCTTCATATAGTCCATCTCCTGATTCTACCACTTCTATTGGTTGTCCTCCTATACTTGGTCCTGTAACTGGTGGTACGTATCCTTCTGGTGCTTGACTATAATCTAAGGTTACTTCTAAATCTGCGGTTAAATCTGACGGTTGCTCTGTTACATCATTATATTTTACTGTTACTGTAAGCAAAGCTGTTTGTTTTGTTTCTAATAAT